>NZ_KV788333.1:0-13122 GCF_001807215.1 Corynebacterium sp. HMSC05D08
AGGAGAAGGAAGAGAAGTCCGCACCAGCAGCTTCTAACTCCAAGCCTGCAGTTTCTGAGGGCTCCACCAAGATCAACAACGGCGACGACGTTCCTTACGTCACCCCGCTGGTCCGCAAGCTGGCTGAGAAGCACGGCGTAGATCTCTCCACCGTCTCCGGCACCGGCGTCGGCGGCCGCATCCGCAAGCAGGATGTTCTGGCTGCTGCTGGCGAGGGCGAGGCTCCGGCTTCCGCAAACGCAGGCTCCACCGATCCTCGCGCTCGCTGGTCCACCAAGTCTGTCGACCCAGAAAAGCAGGAGCTCATCGGCACCACGCAGAAGGTCAACCGCATCCGCGAAATCACCGCTGCAAAGATGGTCGAGGCACTGCAGATTTCTGCCCAGCTCACCCACGTCCAGGAAGTCGACATGACCGCCATCTGGGATCTGCGCAAGCAGTCCAAGCAGGCCTTCATCGAAAAGTACGAGGCAAACCTGTCCTTCCTGCCGTTCATCGTTAAGGCAACCGTTGAGGCTCTGGTTTCCCACCCGAACGTCAATGCTTCCTACAACCCTGAGACCAAGGAAATGACCTACCACGCAGACGTCAACGTGGCCATCGCAGTTGATACCCCACGTGGCCTGCTCACCCCGGTCATCCACAAGGCACAGGACCTCACCCTGCCGGAGATTGCCAAGGCAATCGCTGAGCTGGCTGACAAGGCACGCAACAACAAGCTGAAGCCAAACGATCTGACCGGTGCAACCTTCACCGTCACCAACATCGGCTCTGAAGGCGCGCTGCTGGATACCCCAATTCTGGTTCCGCCACAGGCTGGCATCCTCGGCACCGCTGCTATCACCAAGCGTGCGGTTGTCGTGAACGAGAACGGCCAGGATGCAATCGCCATCCGCCAGATGTGCTACCTACCATTCACCTACGACCACCAGGTCGTCGACGGTGCTGACGCAGGCCGCTTCATCACCACCATCAAGGACCGCCTCGAGACCGCTGATTTCGCAGCTGACCTCGACATCTAAGTCCTGATTCCCGCTTAAGGGTCACGGCCCCTTCGCTCCCCCCCACATCTGCTGGGTGCGAAGGGGCCGTAGGTGTTTTCATGACCGCCAGATTCTGCCCGCTAGATTTCGCCCGCTAAGACTTGTCCCCCCAATCTCTAATGTGAGACACGACACTATATACTGTGACGCATGCTGCGTTCAGATTGGTTCCGCGTTGCCTTAGGCATGTTCCTTGTGGCTTTTGGCGCCAATTTCTTCGCGCCCATGGTAGTGGTCTATCAGCTGAAGGCGGGCCTGAGTTTTAGTCAGTCATCGTTCCTCTTCGGTGTCTACGCCCTCGGGCTCATGGTGGCGCTCTTCCTAGGCGGCCCACTATCAGACTCTCTTGGCCGGAAAACCATAATGCGCCCTGCCGTGGGGTGCACGCTGGTTGGCTCGCTGGTGCTGATGCTCGGAAACTCGGGCAGCTTTCTTGTGCTCCTGGTAGGCCGCCTCATCATTGGCGCCGCAGTGGGCCTGGCGATGTCCTCCGGCGCTGCATGGCTCAAGGAGCTAAGCACCTCCGCTGTCACCGGGGCACGCCGCTCCTCTATCTCTCTTTCCCTTGGCTTCTCCCTCGCACCCGGTGTCTGCGGACTGCTCGCCGAATTCGCGCCCGCCCCAACGCTGCTCCCCTTCCTCGCACCAGTCAGCCTAGCTATCCTCATCATTCCATTGGTGTGGACTACTCCAGCCGATCACTGCCCGAGCGCTCAAGCCGCCGCTACCCGCGCTGCCCATCGGGTCTGGGTCCCACGCAGCATATTTAACCGGCGTTTTCTTCCAGTCGCCGTTTATGCGCCGTGGGTATTCGGCACCGCCACCACTGGTTTGGTGTTCATGCCTACATTGCTCAGCGAACATTCCGCGCATCCAGTCCTGCTCACTGGCGCCATCGCTTTCCTGACCATGGGCACCGGCGTCGCCACTCAGCGTCTCGCAGGGCGCTTTCACTTCACCGCGGCTCACGGAATGTTCCTTGCAGCCATCGGCATGGCGTTGTGCTTGCTGCTCGCCACGCAGCGCACTGAAAGCTGGACGCTGTGGCTACTCCCGCTCATCGCCATCGTGATGGGCAGTGCCTATGGCATCACGATGCTCACCGGACTCGCCCAAACTCAATCTTTAGCCGATCCAAAAGAGTTGGGGGCAGCAACGGGGGTGTTCTATTCACTGACTTATCTTGGCTTTTTCGCGCCGTTCATCTTGTCAAGACTGGGTCCAGCAGTGGGCTATTCGGCCACTTTTATGTGTGGTGTTGTCATTGCACTATTAACAACAGTGTGGCTTAGGGAACTCGGTAGGGGTAAACGAGTTTAGGCCACAGCAACAGGCCTTATACTTAATTCCGGTTTAGGCCATGTTTTAGGCATTCACCATGACGTCCTTCACGGAGCTTCTTTCAAAGGAGATTGAACTTATGGATTTCATCTCGCGCCACCTCGGACCAAATTCTTCCGAGCAAGCGACGATGCTCAACGCACTGGGGTACAACAGCGTCGACGCTCTTGTCGACGCTGCCCTGCCCACCACCATCCGCGCCGCATCGGCACCAGCCCTGCCTGATGCGCTGAGCGAAAATGCAGCGCAGGACAAGCTGCGCGAATACGCCAGCCAGAACATCGTGTTGAAGTCCTTCTATGGCCAGGGCTACTCCGATACGCTTACCCCGGCCGTCATCCGCCGCGGCCTGCTGGAGGACGCTGGTTGGTACACCGCTTATACCCCGTACCAGCCGGAGATCTCCCAGGGCCGCCTGGAAGCACTTCTGAACTTCCAGACCATGATCGAATCCCTGACTGGTCTGCCCATCGCCAACGCTTCCCTGCTGGACGAGGCATCCGCCACCGCTGAAGCAGTCGGCCTAATGTCCCGCGCGGTCAAGAAGGGCCGCCGCGTCATCCTGGACTCCCGCCTGCATCCGCAGGTGCTCTCTGTGGCGGCGGAGCGCGCTCGCGCCATCGAACTCGAGGTGGAAATCCTCGATATCCGCGAGGGCCTCGTGGGCGAAGACCTCATCGGCGCCGTCATTGCGTACACCGGCACCGAGGGCGACATTTACGACCCACGCGGTGTCATCGAGGAGCTGCACACCCGCGGCGCAGTAGCCACCATCGTGGCCGATCCGCTCTCCCTCCTCCTTCTGGAGGCACCGGGCAAGCTGGGCGCTGACATCGTCATCGGCTCCACGCAGCGCTTTGGCGTTCCACTGTTCTTCGGTGGCCCGCACGCTGCTTACATGGCTGTCACCGACAAGCTCAAGCGCCAGATGCCTGGCCGCTTGGTCGGCGTTTCCAAGGACACCGAGGGCCGCCCGGCCTACCGCCTGGCCCTGCAGACCCGTGAGCAGCACATCCGCCGTGAACGCGCTACCTCCAACATCTGTACCGCGCAGGCGCTGCTGGCCAACGTAGCGTCCATGTACGCTGTCTACCACGGCCCAGAGGGCCTGAAGAAGATCGCTGAGCGCGTTCACGGGCTCGCCGCTTCCTTCGCCGCTGCCGTAAAGGGCGCAGGCAAGACCCTGGTCGCTGACGAGTTCTTCGACACCGTCACTGTCACCGGCGTCGACGCCGCAGGCATCAAGGCATCCCTTCAACAACAGGGGTACCTCGTGCGCGCTATCGGCTCCGAAAAGATCTCCGTCTCCTTTGGTGAGTCCGCAACGCTTGAGGACGTCGCCAAGCTCGCCGCCGCATTCGGCGCAGAGTCCGCAGACAAGGACAACGCCGAGTCCGCCGTTAATGCCCTGCCTTCCGCGCTCGTCCGCGCCGAGGCTCCGCTGGAGCACGAGATCTTCAACTCCCTCCACTCCGAAACCCAGATGCTTCGCTACCTGCGCACCCTGGCGGACAAGGACCTGGCTCTGGACCGCACCATGATTCCGCTGGGTTCGTGCACCATGAAGCTCAACCCCACTGCCGCCATGGAGCCCATCTCCTGGCCGGAGTTCGCGGGCATCCACCCATACGCACCGGAAGAGACCACCGCAGGCTGGCGCGCCCTCATCGAGGAACTCGAGGGCTGGCTCGCTGAGCTGACCGGGTATGCAAAGGTCTCCATCCAGCCCAACGCTGGTTCCCAGGGTGAGCTGGCCGGCCTGCTGGCCATCCGCCGCTACCACGTTGCCAACGGAGACTCTGGCCGCGACGTCATCCTCATCCCATCTTCCGCACACGGCACCAACGCGGCCTCTGCTACCTTGGCTAACCTGCGGGTGGTCGTCGTTGCTACCGCAGACGATGGCTCCATCGACCTGGCAGACCTGGATGCCAAGATCGAACAGCACGGTGAGCACATCGCCGGCATCATGATCACTTACCCATCCACCCACGGCGTGTTCGACCCCGAGGTCCGCGACGTGTGCGACAAGGTCCACGCTGCTGGCGGCCAGGTCTACATCGACGGCGCAAACATGAACGCTCTGACCGGTTGGGCACGCCCCGGCGAGTTCGGTGGCGATGTCTCCCACCTCAACCTGCACAAGACCTTCACCATCCCGCATGGTGGCGGTGGACCGGGCGTTGGCCCGGTGGGCGTCGCCAAGCACTTGGTGCCCTTCCTACCGACCAACGCCAACGACGCCTCCATCGATCCGGCCCAGCCGACCCCGACCGAGCACGGCGTTCCCTCCACCGCCAGCCAGTACGGCTCCGCCGGCGTGCTGCCGATTTCGTGGGCATACCTGGCCATGGTGGGCTCCGAGGGCGTCGCGCAGGCCACCAGCCACGCAATCCTGGGCGCTAACTACCTGGCTAAGTCCCTGCAGGATTCCTTCCCGGTTCTCTACACCGGCAACGAGGGCCTCGTGGCGCACGAATGTATCTTCGACCTGCGCGACCTGACCGACGCCTCCGGCGTCACCGCGGCCGATGTGGCAAAGCGCCTCGTGGACTACGGCTTCCACGCACCGACCCTGTCCTTCCCGGTGGCTGGCACCCTGATGGTCGAGCCGACCGAGTCCGAGGACTTGGCCGAGCTGGACCGCTTCATCGAGGCTATGCGCTCCATCCGCGCGGAAATCCAGGACATCATCGACGGCAAGGTCGAGTACGAGGCATCCGTCATCCACAACGCTCCGTACACCGCTGCGTCCGTCGCATCCGACGAGTGGAACTACGGCTTTACCCGCCAGGAAGCTGCCTACCCAGTTGCTTCCCTGCGTGCCAACAAGTACTTCCCGCCGGTGCGCCGCATCGACGAGGCTTACGGTGACCGCAACCTCGTGTGCGCCTGCCCGCCACCAGAGGCTTTCGATCTGACTGAAGAGGACTAAACAATGACTGAATTGCTCAACTCCCCGCTGCATGCAGAGCATGAAAAGCTTGGCGCATCCTTTACGGCTTTCGGCCCGTGGAACATGCCGCTGAAGTACGACAACGAATTGGAAGAGCACCGCGCGGTGCGCAACTCCGCTGGCCTATTCGATCTTTCCCACATGGGCGAGATTTGGGTCAACGGTGAAGACGCTGCCAAGTTCTTGTCCTACAGCTTCATCTCCGACCTGACCAACCTCAAGGTGGGCAAGGCAAAGTACTCGATGATCTGTGCCGAAGACGGCGGAATCATCGATGACCTCATCACCTACCGCTTGGACGAGACCAAGTTCCTGGTCGTGCCAAACGCCGGCAACGCCGACGTGGTCTGGGAGACACTCAACGAGCGCGCTGAGGGTTTCGATGTGGACCTCAACAACGAGTCCCGCGACGTCGCCATGATCGCAGTACAGGGCCCGAAGGCGCTGGAGATCCTCGTCCCGCTGGTGGAGGACACCAAGCAGCAGGCAGTGATGAACCTGCCCTACTACGCCGCGATGACCGGCAAGGTGGCCCGCAAGTACGCGTTTATCTGCCGCACCGGCTACACCGGCGAGGACGGCTTCGAGCTCATCGTCTACAACTCCGACGCCCCAGAGCTGTGGCAGGAGCTGCTCAAGGCTGGCGCTGAGTACGACATCCGCCCGTGTGGTCTGGCTGCTCGTGACTCCCTGCGCTTGGAGGCCGGCATGCCGCTCTATGGCAACGAGCTCTCCCGCGACATCACCCCGGTAGAGGCCGGCATGGCGCGTGCTTTTGCCAAGAAGGAAGCCGACTTCGTGGGCGCGGACGTGATGCGTCAGCGTGCCGAAGAGGGTCCACAGGTTGCTATCACCGGTTTGGTCTCTGAGCAGCGCCGCGCTGCCCGTGCCGACTCCGAGGTCTTCGTGGGCGAGACCAAGGTGGGCTCTGTCACCTCCGGTCAGCCTTCCCCGACCCTGGGCCACCCGGTTGCCATTGCTTTGCTGGACACCAGCGCAAACCTGCAGGCTGGCGACGCCGTCGAGGTCGACATCCGGGGCAAGCGCTACCCATTCACCGTCGCAGCACTTCCGTTCTACAAGCGCGAAAAATAATCCGCGCTACCGTCTCAACCGTTAAGATAACTAGGCAAGCACCGAACAGCCGCATGACGCTGTTCGGCCGCGTCTAGGCTTATACCTTTGAAAGGACCCCACCACCATGGCTAACCTTCCTGCAGATTTCTCCTACTCCGAGGACCACGAGTGGATCAACTCCTCCGCTGATGCCGCTACCGGCAATACCGTTCGCGTTGGCATTACCTCCGTGGCTGCGGACCGCCTAGGCGAGGTCGTCTTCGCCGAGCTGCCGGCAGTTGGTGACACCGTCACCGCTGGCGACACCTGTGGCGAGGTCGAGTCCACCAAGTCCGTCTCTGACCTCTACTCCCCAGTAACCGGCACCGTTACCGCCGTCAACGAGGCCGTGCACGATGACTACGCAGTCATCAACAACGACCCATTCGGAGAGGGCTGGCTCTTCGAGGTCGAGGTCTCCGAGACCGGCGAGCTGATGACCGCTGACGAGTACGCTGCCGCAAACGGCGTCTAGTCACAACGCATAAGGCGGGAGGGGATTTCCTCCCGCCTTTTGCATGCCCGACTTTCGGTGGCAGTATGAGTAGCGAATCAGTTCTAAACAACCAAAGGAAGCATCCCGAATGACTGCTCCTCGCGAGCCTTTCTTCCCCGCTGACCGTTCCATCCGCGCGTCTGAAGAGCCCCTGGAAATCCGCCATCTCGGCCGCATGGACTATCAAGAGGCGTGGGACCTGCAAGCCGACTTGGCTGCCAAGCGCGCTGCTGGTGAGCACGGCGATGTCATCTTGGTGGTAGAGCACCCGAACATCTACACCGCGGGCAAGCGCACTCAGCCGGAGGATATGCCGGACAATGGTCTACCCGTCATCACCGTGGACCGCGGCGGGCGCATCACCTGGCACGGCGAGGGCCAGCTGGTGATCTATCCGATCCTCAAGCTGGCAGAGCCAGTCGACGTCGTGGATTACGTTCGCCGCCTCGAAGAGGCCATCATTCAGACCGTGCGCGAACTCGGCGTTGTCACCGCTGGGCGCGTGGACGGCCGCTCAGGTGTGTGGGTGCCATCGACCACTCGTGCTGCCGATCCGCAGGCGCCGACCCGCGACCGCAAGATTGCTGCCCTGGGCATTCGCATCACCCGCGGCGTGACCATGCACGGCCTAGCGCTGAACTGCACCAACACGCTGGAGTACTACGACCACATCGTCGCCTGCGGCATCGACGACGCCGACGTCACCACCTTGAGCTTGGAGCTCGGCCGCGAGGTCACCATGGAGGAGGCTTCCGCACCGCTTCTCGACGCCCTCGAGCGCGCGCTTTCCGGTGAGCTCACCGTCGCAGACCACTCATTCGCCTCGGCACCTGACCCCATCAAAGTGGCGAATGAAAAGGCCCGGCAAAAGCGCCTCGCACAGGCGCAACAGAGCGGCGCAAATAAACCCGAATAAAAAGCGGAATATTCCGCCACACGCCCCACTTGTATTAGTTAGAGACAATTCCGACCCCGTAGAGTGAGTTTTCGTGACTGTTAAGCCTGAAGGACGCAAGATGCTCCGCATTGAGAAGAAGAATGCGGAATCCCCCATCGAACAGAAGCCACGCTGGATCCGCAACCAGGTCCGCACCGGTCCGGGCTACGAGGATATGAAGTCCCGCGTGTCCGGTGCTTCCCTGCACACCGTGTGCCAGGAGGCTGGTTGCCCGAATATCCACGAGTGCTGGGAATCGCGCGAGGCCACCTTCCTCATCGGTGGCGACAAGTGCACCCGTCGGTGCGATTTCTGCGACATCGCCACCGGTAAGCCGGCGGAGTTGGACCGCGACGAGCCGCGCCGCGTTGCAGAAAACATCCAGGAGATGGACCTCAACTACACCACCATCACGGGCGTGACCCGCGACGATCTGCCGGATGAAGGCGCGTGGCTCTACGCCGAGGTCGTGCGCAAGATTCACGAGCTCAACCCGCACACCGGTGTAGAAAACCTGACCCCTGACTTCTCCGGCAAGCCGGACCTTCTGCAGGAGGTCTTCGAGGCTCTCCCTGAGGTCTTCGCCCACAACCTGGAGACCGTGCCGCGCATCTTCAAGCGCATCCGCCCGGCCTTCCGCTACGAGCGTTCCCTCGACGTCATTCGCCAGGCTCACGACTTTGGTCTCATCACCAAGTCCAACCTGATTCTGGGCATGGGCGAGACCAAGGAAGAGATCGAGGAAGCTCTGCGCGACCTGCGCTCTGCTGGCTGCGACATCATCACCATTACCCAGTACCTGCGCCCAGGCCCGCGCTTCCACCCAATCGAGCGCTGGGTACGCCCAGAGGAGTTCGTGGAGCACTCCAAGCTAGCTAAGGAACTCGGCTTCGGCGGCGTCATGTCCGGCCCACTGGTCCGTTCCTCCTACCGCGCTGGCCGCCTGTACGTGCAGGCTATGGAAGCACGCGGCTTCGAGCTTCCGGATAATCTCAAGCACCTCGCTGAGACCTCCCAGGGCGCAACTGCGCAGGAAGCTTCCACGCTGCTTGAGAAGTACGGCCCTTCAGAGGAGACCCCTGTGACCACGCGCATGGCCAAGACCCCGGCTAACGCCAACTCCGCCGCTGCTGCAATTCGGTAATTAGCAGCGCCGACCTTTAAAGTAGGAACCATGGCACAAGACGATAAGGCAAGCCTGAAGGCTGCAAAGAAGCAAGAGCGCGCCGCGAAACGCGAGCACCGCAAGCAAACCCGCTCCCAGATGTGGCAAGCGTTCAACATGCAACGCAAGCAGGACAAGGCGCTGATCCCGATCATGCTCGCCGCTTTCCTCGGAATGGGCCTGCTTTTCTTCCTTATCGGCCTGCTCTTCAACGGCCAGTGGTTCATGCTCATCCTAGGTCTGGGCATCGGCGCCCTGCTCGCGATGTGGCTGTTCACCCGCCGTCTTGAGCGCGACATGTACAAGAAGGTTGAGGATCAGCCAGGTGTGGCTGGCTGGGCTCTGGAGCAGCAGCTGCGCAACACCGTGGGCATCGTCTGGAAGGTCAAGACTGCGGTTGGCGTTACTCGCCACCAGGACCTCATCCACCGTGTTATCGGCAACGCCGGCGTCATCTTCGTCTGCGAGGGTGACCGCAAGCGTCTAACCCCAGTTCTCAACACGCTGAAGAAGCGCGTGGACAAGCTCGCCGGTGGCGTGCCGGTCTACGAGGTCTGGGTTGGCAACGGCGAAGGCGAGGTTCCAGTATCCAAGCTGCGCAATCACGTGATGAAGTTCCCACGTAACTTCAAAAAGGATGAGACCTACGCGAACATCCGCAGGATTGAGGCCATGGATGACCTGCCAGGCACCACCCCGGGTCTGCCGAAGGGACCGATGCCACGCCAGGCGCAAAACATGGCTGGCATGAACCGCCGCTTGCGCCGCGCACAGCAGCGCAAGGGCAAATAAGACTTGTGCAAACCGGCCCTTTCCTTGGAATCCACCAAGGAAAGGGCCGGTTTTTGGTATTTGTAGGAGCCGCTTGGCGACGCCGCAAGATAGAAGAACTAGACCATGATCACTGCGGTGCCGGTTGCGCGGTCGTGGATACCGCGGCCGTCGGTATCGACCATTGCCGCTGGGAAGAGGAAGCCGGTGAGGATGGTGCGCGCTGCCGCGCGCCAGAATCCCACGCGCTCACCGGGGACATCAAGACGCGCCACGCCCATGCCGAGCACCAACATGCCGGGGGTGCGTGCGAAGAGCCAGCCACAGATGATGCCGACGAGGACCCACAGAGCATAGCCCAAGAACGCCGCACCGCCGAGCGCGTCGGTGAACATGATGATCAGGTTGGCTAGCAACATGCACATGATCCAATCGATGAGCACAGCGCCCGCGCGGCGTGCCACCGGCGCCAACGCACCAGCTCCCTTTTCGGGGAGCCCAAGCTTTTCACCAGGCCACTTTCCTGGGCCCGCAAAATCATCATTTTCACCTGGAATCTCGGGCCCATCGAGCCATGTTCGCTTATCCGCCATGCTGACTAATCTAGCGCCCCAGCTGCCACAAGCGAAAACCAAAAAAGTTCTCCCAAAATACCTATTGATCGATGGGCTATCGTCCGAGCGCCAATCAAAATAGGTAAACTCACTAAAAGAACATTTTTCTAAACCCTGAGGAGACAAAACAGTGTCTTTCGAGTCCGTCCAGGAGATCGTCAACTTCATTGAGGCAGAGGACGTAGAGTTCGTCGATATTCGCTTCACCGACGTCCCCGGTACCGAGCACCACTTTTCCATTCCGGCATCTGAATTCACGGTGGAAGCAGCTGAAGAGGGCCTAGCATTCGACGGCTCTTCGATCCGCGGCTTTACCTCCATCGATGAGTCTGATATGACCCTGCTGCCAGACCCAGCAACCGCCATCGTGGACCCATTCCGCTCCTCCAAGACGCTGAACATCAAGTTCTTCGTCAACGATCCTTTCACCTTGGAGCCCTTCTCCCGCGACCCACGCAACGTCGCAATGAAGGCCGAGGAGTATCTCGCCTCCACCGGTATCGCTGACGTTTGTAACTTCGGCGCTGAGGCAGAGTTCTACCTTTTCGACTCCGTGCGCTACTCCACCGACGTGGAGCACGGCTTCTACGAGGTAGACACCGACGAGGGTTGGTGGAACCGCGGCAACGAGGCCGACTTCGATGGCAATCCAAACACCGGCTACAAGACCCGCATTAAGGGTGGTTACTTCCCCACCGCGCCCGTCGATAAGCACGGCGAAATCCGCGACGCAATGGTACGCAACCTGCAGGAGGCAGGATTTACCATCGAGCGTTTCCACCACGAGGTCGGCGGTGGCCAGAACGAGATCAACTACCGCTTCAACTCCCTGCTGCACGCGGCTGATGATATCCAGACCTTCAAGTACATCATCAAAAACACCGCTGCTTTGTACGGCAAGTCCGCAACCTTCATGCCAAAGCCACTGGCTGGCGACAACGGCTCCGGTATGCACGCCCACATGTCTCTGTGGAAGGACGGCAAGCCGCTGTTCTACGATGAGGCAGGCTACGGTGGCCTCTCCGACATCGCTCGTTACTACATCGGCGGTATCCTCCACCACGCACCGGCTGTTTTGGCGTTTACCAACCCAACCCTGAACTCCTACCACCGCCTTGTGCCGGGCTTCGAGGCTCCAATCAACCTCGTTTACTCCCAGCGCAACCGCTCTGCGGCGATCCGCATTCCGATCACCGGCTCCAACCCAAAGGCAAAGCGCATCGAGTTCCGCGCACCGGATCCATCGGGCAACCCATACTTCGGTTTCGCAGCCATGATGATGGCTGGCTTGGACGGCATCAAGAACCGCATCGAGCCGCACGCACCGGTCGACAAAGACCTTTACGAGCTGCCGCCGGCAGAGCAGGCTTCCATCCCGCAGGCACCAACCAGCCTTGAGACTTCCCTGCGCGCTCTGGAGGAGGACAACGAGTTCCTGACCGAGGGCGACGTATTCACTGAGGATCTCATCGAGACCTACCTGCAGTACAAGAACGAAAAGGAAATCGCTCCTTCCCGCCTGCGCCCGACGCCGCTCGAGTTTGAAATGTACTACGACTGCTAAACGCCCTGGGACTTTTACGGTTCTAGCCTGCTGAGATTTGCGAATCTCTAACAAATAGCCCGGCCCCGTGGACTTTCACCGCAAGAGTGTCCACGGGGCCGCATTTTTGTCTATCCACGGACCATTTTCCGTAGTATTCGCCGCCGGCATGACCTGAGCATCACGCCAACTCACGGCCGTTAGACCACGGACCCCAAACAGGGTCTCGTGGCCTCCTATGCAGCCTCTTCGGCGGGCGGCGCGTTGCCCCACGCCAGCCCAATGACATGATCATCAAAGCGCTTCTTGCGAGGACGCCCTCCGCGCGGAGGCGTCGGAGCAAGTTCGGCGTCGCGTCCGCGTTTGAGGTAGCCAATGACTCGAAGCGCGTTCGACGCGGCGACAAGAACGGTCAGAAGCATGGCGAAGCCATCAAAGCCGCGCATGCCGCGCTTCGCTCGATCTCCAAGCCCAAGCGAGACATCGTGCTTGGCACTAGCGTTTCGGGCTTCGATGGCAGCACGGCCGCGCTTGTAGGTGTCGTGCCATTCCTGCGTATAGGCGGCCGGCCCCTGGTGAAGGTGCTTGTTGATGTTGTCCACGCCGCCTTTGTCAAGATAGAGCGGAACGGTGACAGACTTACCAGAACAAGCTTTGCCCAGTTGACGCTCGACAGGAACCTGTTTGACAGACAATGGCAGCGGCGCCCGACCACCAAGGGTTCGTCTTGCCGCCGCCCTCTTAGCCTGTGAGTCGTTCTTGCGAGCTGGACAGGACACCTTGCCCTCTAGAGCCGGGCATGCGAAGCGAATGGAACCATCTTCATTGACTTGCTTCGTCCGCATACGCAGGTTTTCACGCTGGGCAACGAGGCGCTCGAATTGTTCCGCATTGATGTCACCCGCGTCCAGCGCTGCACGTGGGTCCAGAAGCTGCGGCATTGCCTTAATCGCCGGACAGTATGCTTGTCCGTCCACAAATGCAATGCCCTCATACTCGCCCTGGATACCCCGTGCGGCCTGCTTGTTTGGAATGTCACCGAGCAACCTCCAGCCGGCGGCACGCATGGGCCGCTGGTAATGGTCGACCGCGGAGCCTGGCGAGTATGGACCTGACCCCTGTTTGGTAGACACCTGATAT
>NZ_KV788334.1:0-723 GCF_001807215.1 Corynebacterium sp. HMSC05D08
TAATGGCTAATTTCATCGCAATCAGCGGCAACCTTACTAAGGAGCCCGTGCAGCGCTTCACCCCAAACGGTAAGAGCGTTGTGGAGTTCACGGTGGCCCACAACACCCGCCAGTACAACCAGCAAACGCAGCAGTGGGAGGACGGCGAACCATGCTTCATCGACGTGACATTTTGGGGCAAGAAGGGTGAGAACTTCCTACAGGACTACACCCAGAACGGCAAACGCCCCATCATCGTCCTAGGCAGCCTGAAGCAAGACCTCTGGGAGAGACAAAACGGTGGCGGTAAGCGCAGCAAGCACAAGATTAACGCCGATGATGTTTCCTTCATCCCACGCGGCCAAGGCGGCGGAGGCCAGTCCTCGGCTCAGCAGCAGTGGAATCAGGCGGCGCAGAACGGTCAGACCGTCCAGTCTGGGGCATGGGGCAACCCCGCACCAGTAGGCCAAGGCGAGCCTCCCTTCTAGGTGGCCGACATGGATGTAGCCTACTACCAGGAAAAGCTGGAACAACTCGAAGACAGGCTCCTCGCCTACGCCTACGACATCGAACACCTCAAGCACTACAGCAACGATGATCCAACCCCCGCAGAGTTGCAAGACCTCGGGGCAGCAGACCTAGCCAAAGCAGCCGCCCGCGTCATAACCCTCATTAGACGCGGTGAATACTAATGCCTTACCGGCAGATGACGGCGGCAGACCTACCACGATTTAAGGGCCGCCG
>NZ_KV788335.1:0-78028 GCF_001807215.1 Corynebacterium sp. HMSC05D08
AGACTCCGTGACCAAAAACTCCATAGACATCACAGAAATAGGCAAGATGAGCGAAAGTCCCAAACTACGCAGCTTATGCTGTCGCTGCTATGGAGGACCTAGATTCCATAAGAGCTCGGAAAGCGGGGCGTCTGCGTTTACACCAGCCCCGGATCAAAGATCAGCCCACAACAGTCGAAGCCGAAATAGTCGGGATAGGTCCGCTTCTAAGGACAGCCGGATTATCCCTTATATTCCTTTCGACTAAGCCAGCACCTGGCGCAGCGGCGCCTCCGCCAGCTCCTCAACCATCCACGGGCTGAAGGCAAACGGGGTGGCCTCGGCGGCGCGGATGAGCTCGGCGGGTTCGACCCACTCGTAGGAGTCGACCTCATCTGGGTTAGGCTGCGGCTCTACTCCGGGCGCGAGCTCCACGAGGAAGACCGGGCAAATCTCGTGTTCGACGATGCCAGAGGAATCCACCGCGCGGTAGGAAAAGTCCGGCAGCACTTCGCGGACCTCGGAGATCGCAAGGCCAAGCTCAAAGTGGGCACGGCGGATGACTGCAGCGGCGTTCTCCTCGCCTGGGGCAGGGTGACCGCAGAAAGCGTTAGTCCACACGCCCGGCCACGTCTTCTTGCTCAACGCACGGCGAGTGACCAGAACCTTGCCTTCACGCAGTACCCACGCAGAAAACGCGAAGTGGAGCGGGGTATCCGTGGTGTGAACGGCCGCTTTATCAGCTGTTCCGGCTGGTAGTCCGTCGGAACCGGCGAGGACTACGAGTTCTGTCATAGGTTAAGGTCTCCCACGTAAGTAACGTTTCCGATGGTAAAGCGGGCGTTCCACAGGTTGCCCGGGGCCACGTTGAAGCGGTACTGCAAGTTGGTGGAAGCACCGGCGCCCAGCGGAAGGTCCAGCCCAGGGGCGGCAACATCGGGGTTGGTCGCGGCGTTGTAAGGCAGCAGCTCAATCTTGGACCAGCCACCATTGCCGTCAGCGCGCTCAAGGACGGGATCCTCGAAAGCATCAACAGGTAGGGCCTGGTCATTGAGGTTGTGCAGCTTGATGGTCACCACAGATCCCCGCACGGAGTCGGAATAGACGCCTTGCAGCTCCCACTCGACGTTGAGCCCATCGTCCTTAACTTTGGCGCCGAGATCCGAGGTAATTTCCTTGTTGTCTACGTCTTTGGGCTCGTACGGAGGCTCTTCAGAGCTGGAAACCACGATGTTTTCGCCCAAACCAGTATCCTCTGGCTGCAGAATGGCGCAGCCCGAAGTGATGGTGCTGATTGCAGCCAAGCCGGCAATCATTTTCAGAGACCTTTTCACCACGAATTCCTCTTTGCTGTGGGACAAAACAAACTTTCCTCAATACCTTAACGCAGACAGCTCCATTCCCCGCGATCACGGCTCTACAAACAAAGCACAGCTATGCCTTTTCTTGGCACTGACTATGCCGCTATCTGCTTGGAGTGGCATACTGTCCGTTTGCTTGAAAGTTAGGCCGTGCGGCCTTGCCTCCTACCGAATTGAGCTAAACCCCGTGAATTCCATTCTGTGCATCACTCGCAGTGCCTCCGCACTGTGGCCCTTCTACGTAGGTGTCCTCTTCACCGCCACCATCACTGCTGTGTTGTCGCTTGTCTCGCCGTTCCTGGTTCGCGAAGCCACCGACACCATCGTTGACTCGCTGGGCAGTGGGACGCCGGCTGGCGACGCCCTGCGTACCGTCATATGGCTGGTCATCGCCCTGTTTGCCGCGGACGCGATTGGCAATCTCGTCAGGAACGTCGGCGGTTACATCGGCGACGTCATGGTCGCCCGCCTACGCCAGATCCTGTCCACGCGCTACTTTGCCAAGCTGCTCTCCGTGCCCCAGGGCTACTACGACAACCAGGTCACCGGCACCCTAATTGCGCGTTTGGACCGCTCGATTTCCAATATCACGCAGTTCGTGCAGTCCTTCTCCAATAACTTCTTCACCATGCTCATCGAGGCCATCGCCGTCCTCGTCATCATGGGTTTCTACTACTGGCCGCTAGCGATCCTGCTCGCCGCCCTCTTCCCCATCTACATGTGGCTGACTGCGCTGACCTCCACGCGCTGGCAGAAGTACGAGGGCAAAAAGAACGCCGACATCGACGAAGCCAATGGCCGCTTCGCTGAGGTCATCGGCCAGGTCAAGGTCACCAAGTCCTTCGTGGCCGAGGTCCGCGAACTCGACTACTTTGGCAAGCTCTACCGCCGCATCGTGGACACCACCAAGCCGCAGTCGCGCTGGTGGCACTCCATGGACACCGTCCGCGGCGTGGCCATGGCCCTTATCTTCCTGGGCATTTACGGCATCGTTTTCTGGCGCACGCTGGAAGGTCACTTCAGCATCGGTGACATGGTCATGATCCTGCAGCTGGTCAACCTAGCCAAGCAGCCGGTGTTCATGATGAGCTGGATCGTTGATACCGCACAGCGCGCCATCGCCGGCTCCAAGGACTATTTCAAGGTCATGGAGGAAGAGTTCGAGCCCACCGCCAACCAAGGCCTCATCGACGCCACCACGGCTTCCGACGCCCCGGCGCTCGACCTCACCCCGGTTGCCCCGCTGGAGCCCACCCCGGGCGAGCCAATCTTTGCCTTCAACGACGTCTCCTTTGCTTATGAGGAGGACAAACCGGTGGTGGACCACATCTCCTTCTCTGCGGAGGAAGGCCACAAGGTGGCGCTCGTGGGCGAGTCGGGCGGCGGCAAGTCCACTCTGGTCAACCTGCTGCTGGGCCTGTACCAGCCATCCGAGGGGCAGCTCAGCGTATTGGGCCACGCCGTCGACGAGCTCACCGCAGCGCGCCTGCGCGCCTCGGTGGGCGTGGTCTTCCAGGAGTCCTACCTGTTCTCGGGCTCTATTCGTGACAACATCGCCTACGGCAAGCCGGGTGCCACTGACCAGGAAGTAATCGACGTCGCCAAGCGTGCCAATGCCCACGATTTCATCCAGGCCTTCCCCCAAGGCTACGACACCGTCATCGGCGAACGCGGTCTCAAGCTTTCCGGCGGCCAGAAGCAGCGCGTGGCGGTGGCGCGCGCGATGCTCAAGGACGCCCCTATCCTGGTCCTCGACGAGGCCACCTCCGCGCTGGATACCAAGGCCGAGCGCGCCGTGCAGGCAGGACTGGATGAGCTGATGAAGGACCGCACCACGCTCATCATCGCCCACCGCCTGTCCACCATCGCGGACGTCGATACCATCATCACCCTCGATCACGGCCGCATCGACGAGATTGGCTCCCCCGCCGAGCTCGCTCAGTCCGGCGGCATCTACGCGGAGCTGCTGCGCCTTACCCAGTCCAACTCCCGCGCCGACCGCGAACGCCTGAAGAAGTACGGCTTCGTGGAGCCAGGCCATGACGAGGAGGACTACGAGGATAGCGGCCAAGAATAAATTTCCCAGCCCCTTTTTCAGCCTGCACGCTAGGGTTGGGAGCATGCAGTTTCCAAGCCTTGAAGAGTTGAAAGCCCGCGGTACCCGCAAGTGGACGGTGTACGGCGAAGACGTCCTCCCACTGTGGATCGCCGAATCCGACTTTGACACCGCCCCTGCGGTCAAGCAGGTCTTGGAAAAGGCCCTGAAGAAACAGACATTCGGCTACACCCCAGCCCCCAAAACCTCTGGCCTCAACGAGGCGCTGGCTGACTTCTACGGTTCCCGCTACGGCTGGCGCCCTAACCCGAAGCAGATCTTCTGGATCGGCGATGTCGTCCGCGGCCTCCTAGTGGGTCTGCAGTACTTCACCCGCCCGGGCTCTGCCGTCGTAGTGCCGGTCCCTTCCTACCCGCCGCTGCTGGAGCTGCCGGAGACCGCCGGCCGAGAGAAGATTGAGACCTCCCTGGAGCTCGACGATATTGAGCGCGCATTCCAGGCAGGTGCCGGGTCCATTCTTCTTTCGAACCCGTACAACCCGCTGGGCATCGTGTTCGACGAGGAGTACCTGACCGCACTCGTCGCCTTGGCTGAGAAGTACGACGCACGCATTCTCTCCGACGAGATCCATGCTCCCCTAGTCTTCAATGGCAAGCACATTCCGGTTGCCTCCCTAGGCGAGGCCGGTGCACGCCGCGCTCTTACCGTGACCGCCACGTCCAAGGCATGGAACACCGCGGGCCTCAAGTGCGCGCAGATCATCTTCTCCAACGCCGACGACGTCGCAACGTGGAACTCCCTGACCGGTGTGGCCAAGGACGGAACCGGCACCCTCGGAGTCTTGGCGGCCGAGGCCGCCTACCGCGATCAGGAGTTCCTGGATGAAGAGCTGGAGTACCTGCGCGAGACCCGTGACTGGCTCGTTGAAGAACTACCGAAGCGCGTGCCAGGGCTCAAGTCCAGCCAGCCGGACGCCACCTACCTGCTGTGGCTCGACTTCCGCGAGACCGCCATCGGGGACAATCCACAGCCGGCGAAGTGGCTGCGTGAGCATGCCAAGGTGGCCTTCAACGAGGGCGAAACCTTCGGCACTGGAGGCTCGCATCACGCGCGTCTGAACTTCGCCACGTCCCGCGAGATCCTCGAGGAAGCACTCAACCGCCTCGAGAATGCTTTCGAGCGATAATTAGAAATTTGCCTTTACTTCCCATCACCGATTAACGTCGTGTGAGAAACTCATCCCAAGGATTGAGACAAACGAGGAAGATAATGACAACAAAAACAGATACCGCCGCGAGCCCGGTTACTGGCTCCAACACGAAGCCCACGATGACCATCATCGTGGCTTCGCTCATGCTCTTTTCCATGTTCTTCGGCGCTGGAAACCTGATTTTCCCGCCGATGGTGGGCGTCGCTTCCGGCACCAACTTCTGGCCTGCCATTCTGGGATTCCTCGCCGCAGGCGTCTTGTTGCCAGTCCTAGCCGTGGTGGCAGTGTCCATCTCCGGCCAGTCCGTGCGCGATATCGGCAACTACGGCGGCAAGTTCTTCGGCGTTGTCTTTTCCGCCATGGCATACCTTGCCATCGGTGCTTTCTACGCTTTGCCGCGCACCGGTGCGGTTTCCATGGAGACCGCCATCACCCCGCTGTTTGGCTGGGAAGGCTTCGGCGCCAACGTCACCTACAACATCATCTTCTTCCTTATCGCCCTTGCTTTGTCCTGGAAGCCCAACAGCATCATCGACACCCTGGGCAAGTTCCTGACCCCTGCACTGGTCATCCTGCTGCTTGTGCTCATCACTTTGGCCACGTTCGGCGCTGAACGCGTCCCGGCCGCCCCCACCGAAGATTACACCTCCGCACCAATGGTCACCGGCCTGTTTGAGGGTTACAACACCATGGATGCCATCGCAGGTTTGGCGTTCTCCATCGTCATTGTCTCCTCCCTACAGTCCAAGGGTTTCAAAGCCGGCAAGCAGGTCATCAGCGGCACCATCACCGCGGCCGTCATCGCCGGTGGCCTCCTCGCCTGTATCTACCTGGGCCTGGGCTGGATCGGCCAGACCATCCAGGATGGACAGTCTTATGAGTCCGGCGCAACACTGCTTGCCGACGCCGCGAACTCCACCATGGGCGGCGTGGGCCAGGCGGTATTCTCCGCGATTGTCATCCTCGCCTGCATGACCACCGCCGTGGGCTTGATTACTGCAACCTCTGAGTTCTTTGCTCAGCTGGTCCCTAAGACCACCTACCACTTCTGGGCCGTAGTCTTCACCCTGCTTTCTATCGCCTTCGCATTCCAGGGCCTCGAGACAGTGCTTTCTATCGCGGTTCCATTCATCATCTTCCTCTACCCACCAGCTATCACACTCATCGCTTTGACCCTTATCCAGCCGGTGGTCAAGAACGCCGTGGCCTTCCGCTGGGCCTTCCTGCTTGCACTGTGGACCTCCGTGGTCTGGTCTGCGCTGACGGTGCTGGCAAACCAGGGCTGGCTGGCTGCTGCCGAGCCGCTACTGAACGCCTCCCCAGGCCAGTCCGTCGACTTGGGCTGGTTCGTTCCAACCGCCGTTGCGGCGCTCATCGGCGTTGCCATCGACTTCGCTCAGCGAAAGAATTAGAGAGAAATAAATGGTGCTGGCGTAGCGTTGGAAGACGAGAACGAACTCGCACATCAATGCCAACTAAGGACCTATTTCAGTGACGGAACACGCCAAGCTATCAATCCTCGACTTTTGCACCATTTACGAGGGCGAGACCGCCTCACAGTCCATGGCCAGGTCCGTGGAGCTAGCCCAAGAAGCCGAAAAGCTGGGCTACTCCCGCATCTGGTACACCGAGCACCACAACATGCCGAACATCACTTCGTCATCCCCGGCGGTGCTCATTTCCCACATCGGCGCTAAGACCAACACCATCCGCCTGGGAGCAGGTGGCGTCATGCTGCCCAACCACTCCCCTTATGTCATCGCCGAGCAGTTCGGCACGCTAGCTGAGCTCTACCCCAATCGCATCGACTTGGGCCTCGGCCGTGCGCCCGGCACCGACATGCACACCCTCGGCCGCGCCCTGCGCCGCGATGCCCACGCCGCTGAGCGCTTCCCGGAAGACGTCCGCGAGCTGCAAGGTTACTTCTCCGGCAAGTCCGTCGTCCCAGGCGTCCAGGCCATCCCCGGAGTAAACACCCACGTGCCGCTCTACATTCTGGGCTCTTCTATGTTCGGCGCATCCCTAGCAGCGAAATATGGCCTGCCTTATGCCTTCGCTTCCCACTTCGCGCCGACCCACCTGGAGTCCGCCACGGCGTACTACCGCACCAACTTCCAGCCTTCTGAGGCACTCAGCGAGCCTTATGTCATTGCCGGCGTTAACGTCCTAGCCGCCGACACCAAGGAGGCGGCCGACGCCGAATACGAGAAGGTCTGCTTCAACCGCGTCAAGGCATTTGCCGGCCGCGGCAAGCACCTCACCGACCAGCAGGTCGAGCAGATCGTCAGCTCCTACCAAGGCCAGCAAATTCTCGACATGCTGCAGTACAGCGCAGTGGGCACCACCGATGAAGTCCGTGAGTACCTCGAGGGCTTCCAGGAAAAGGCTCAGGCGGACGAGCTCATGATTTCTCTGCAGTCCACCACGCACGACAACGTGCTCCACAACATGGATCTTCTGGCGAAGGCTTGGGATCTGCACTAAAAATCCTGCACTAGGACTTCTCCACCACCACCTGTACGGCAGCTGGACTACTTTCAAAATAGGGAAAACACATAACTTCCATGTGATTAAAACCTTAGATTTAACTTGATTAGCATTTCCATTGTTCAGTAACGAAGGAGGACGCATGGCAGTGCGCGAGGTGCAGCAGCACAAAAAGATCGCAGATTACCTTCGGGCCCTCATCAAGGAAGAAGAGATCAAGGCGGGAGAATTTCTCCCGAGCGAAGCAGAGCTGTGCTCGAAGTTTGATTCCTCCCGCGGTCCAGTGCGCCAAGCAATCGCAACTCTGCGTGCAGAGGGATTAGTCAGCTCCGGACGCGGACGCCGCTCAGTAGTTCTGGGCCGATTCAACTCGGAAGACTTTGCTTCCATCCTTTCCATTTCCCACTGGCTCGAAAGCCGCGGCCTTGATGCAGGACAAAAGACTCTGTGGACCGCCCGTCGCCCTGCCCCCAAGGATGCTGCAAGGTACCTGCGCCTCCCGGAGGATGAGCAGATCGTCTTCGTCCATCGCATCCGCACCACCCTCGGCACCCCATTCGCCATCGAGCGCATGTACTTCCCCCTTGACGTGGGCAAATACATCCTCGATTTCGATGCAGACTCCGGTTCCATCCACAGCCACCTTTTTGAAAAGGGTGTCGATTACGACAATGCCCACCGGCTTCTCACTCTCGTTTATGCCTCTGACGAGGACGCGCAGGCTCTTGCCTGCGAGCCCGGTGCACCCCTATGGCGCGTCCAGCTCGAGCTGTCTGACCGCACCGGCCGTCCGGTGGAATACGCAGAGAACCTCTTCCTCGCAGACCGCATGCAGCTCGGTATCACTAATGTTCGCGGCACAACGTCGCCACTCGAGGTCATGCTGACTGATTAGATTTCGCGCAACCCACCCCCACCGATTAACCTGCTTTCATGCAGAAAGTACACCTAGCGCGCATGGCCTGCGCGCTAGTTCTCGGGGCGTCGCTAAGCGCCTGCTCAGCTGGCCACACCGCGGTCAAAGAAACCACCAGTGATTCGCTGACTATCGCCACAACCGGCGCCGCCACCTCTCTCGATTTCACCAATGTAGGCGGCGCGGCCATTCCCGCCGCACTCATGAGCAACGTATACGAGACCCTCGTACGTATTGAGGGCGATGAGATAGTCCCCGGACTTGCCGAGAACTGGGACACCGAAGGCACCACCTACACCTTCCACTTGCGCAAAGGCATCAAGTTCAGCAACGGTGACGCCTTCACCGCTGAGACCGCCGCATACTCCATCAACAACGTGAAAGAGAACTGGACCAACGGCATCGCCAAGCAGATGGCGGTAGTTGACTCCGCCACCGCAATCGACGAGCACACCCTCAAGGTGAAACTGTCCAAGCATTCCAACGGCTGGCTGTGGTCCATGGGCACCGCCATCGGCGCGATGATGACCCCCACCGCCACGGACCTTGCCACCACCCCGGTGGGCACGGGCCCGTTCACGCTCGCAGGCTTTACCCCAGGCGAGTTCATCTCCCTGACCCCCAACCGTGACTACTGGGGGAAGGTCCCGCAGGAAGACGTGACCATTCAGTACTTCCCTGACGCTGTCTCCTCCGTGAACTCGCTGAAGTCCGGCGGCGTCGACGTGGTGTGGGCAATGCAGAACCCGGAGCTCCGCGATGACTTGGGCTCCGACATCCGCACCACGGTAGGCACCACCAACGGCGAGGTCTTGCTGTCCATGAACAACAACGCCGCGCCTTTCGACGACCCTCGCGTGCGCCAGGCCGTGGCCTACGGCGTGGATCGCGATGCCGCCAACCAGGTCCTGTGGGGCGGCATGGCCCAGGACACCGGCGGTGCACCGGTCCCACCGACAGACCCTTGGTCTAGCGATAAGGACTACTACCGATTCGACCCCGAGCGCGCGAAAAAGCTCCTCGCCGAGGCCGGTGCCGTGGGAGCCCCCGTCACCATCACCGCGCCGACCCTGCCTTATGCCCAGCGCGTCTCAGAGCTGCTCTACTCCCAGCTAACCGAGATCGGTTTCGACGTCACCCTCGAGTCCGCCGAGTTCCCCGCCGTGTGGCTGGGCCAGGTCATGGGCGCCAAGGATTACCAGATGTCGTTGGTCTCCCACGTGGAGCCGCGCGACATCCCCACGCTCTTTGGCAACCCAGACTACTACCTGGGCTACGACTCGCAGAAGGCCCGCGACCTGCTCGCGGCTGCCGACGCCGCCCCCGAGGAGCAGTACCCCAAGCTCATGGGCGAGGCAGTGGACCAGATCATGGCTGACGCCGGTGCACTGACTTTGATGAACATGCCCAACATCGTGCTCTATCGCGACGGGATTGAAGGCCTTGACCCCAATCAAATCACCGACGCCATCGAGCTGCGCAACTTGAAGGAGCAGGCATGACCTACCTCAAGGCACTGGCCAAGTTCGTCCTGACCTTGTTTGCGGCCTCCGTTGCTATCTTCCTGCTCATGCGCGCAGTGCCCGGCAACCCGGCGCGCGTGGCGCTGGGCGTGAACGCCACTGAAGACGCCGTCGCCGAGCTCACCCAGACCCTCGGCCTTGATCGCCCGCTTATCACCCAGTACTTCGAGTGGGTGGGTGGGCTGCTCAGCGGCAGCTTCGGCACCTCGCTGTCCTCACAGCAGGACATCACTCCGCTGGTGCTGGACCGCGCCCAGGTCTCCCTCATCCTGGTGGGCTTGGCCATCGTGCTAGCGCTAGCCGGTGCTGTGCCCATGGGCATGTGGCTGGCGCGCACGGGCAACACGTTCGTCTCGGCACTGACTCAGATCGGCATCGCCGTCCCGAGCTTCCTCGTGGGCATCATCATGGTGGCCTTCTTCGCCGTGCGTCTGGGCTGGCTGCCCGCCAACGGCTGGATTCCACCGGACCAGAACTTCGGTGGCTTTATCGCCCGGCTCATCATGCCGGTGATCTCCCTGGCCTTGGTGCAGGGCGCGATGCTCACCCGCTACGTGCGCTCCTCCATCGTGGACGTGATGGACCAGGATTACATCCGCACCGCCCGCGCGCTGGGTCTATCCCATGCGGAGGCGCTGCGCCGCCACGGCCTGCGAAATGCGGCCCTGCCGGTGCTCACGGTCACGGGCCTGCAGCTGACCACCCTGATTGTGGGCGCGGTGGTCATCGAGTCCGTCTTCGTCATTCCGGGCCTGGGCAGCATGCTTCTCGACGCCGTGTCCAACCGCGATCTCACCACCGTGCAGACCCTGGTTATGCTGTTGGTCTTTTTCACGTTGGCTATCAACTTGGCCACCGACTTGGCCTACCGCGTAATCGATCCGCGTTTGAAGGAGAAGCGATGAAGAAGTTGGGTTTCGTTCTCGTCGGTATCACCGCCCTCCTCGCGGCGGTCTCCCTTTTCTGGACGCCTTATGCGCCGAACATCGCCTCGCCCGATTTGCTGGCGGGCAGCTCCGCTGAGCATCTCCTCGGCACCGATCGCTTTGGTCGCGACATCGCCTCGCGTCTGATGGTCGGCGCACGCATCACGCTCTTCGTGGGCGTCATCGCCGTCGGCATAGCTGCGCTCGTCGGCGTTCCGCTCGGTGTGGTGGCGGGCATGCGCCGCAATAGCATCCTCGACTCCCTCATCATGCGCGGCTCCGATCTGCTGCTGGCTTTCCCAGCCTTGCTGCTAGCCATCATCGCCGGCGCGGTATGGGGTCCGTCGACGATTTCAGCCTTGATCGCCATCGGCATCGCGGGAATCCCTTCCTTTGCCCGGGTGGCACGCTCGGGCACCCTACAGGTGGTCACGCAGGACTTCATCGCCTCGGCGCGCGTTTCCAAGGTTTCAGCGCCCACCATCGCGGTGCGCCATATCCTGCCTAACATCGCCCCGCTTATCATCGTGCAGTCCTCCGTCTACTTCGCACTCGCGATCCTCGCCGAGGCCGGCCTTTCCTACCTGGGCCTCGGCACCACCCCGCCCACCGCGTCTTGGGGCCGCATGCTGCAAGATTCCCAGTCCCTGCTGGCCAGCCATCCCATGCAGGCCTTCTGGCCGGGCCTTGCCATCGCCGCCACGGTGTTGGGCTTTAACCTGCTTGGCGACGCCCTGCGCGACATCCTCGATCCCCGCCTGAAAGGAGGCCAGCGATGAACCACCCCATGCTTTCAGTACAAGACCTGTGCATCCGCACCGGCAAGGAGACCATCGTTGGCCCGCTCAGCTTTAGCATTGAACCCGGCCAACGCCTGGGCATCATCGGTGAGTCCGGCTCCGGCAAGTCCCTGACCGCGCTGGCCATCATGGGCTTACTGCCAAAGAACCTCCACGCTGAGGGTTCCATCGAGCTTGGCGGACGCGAGCTCGTGGGCCTGCGTGACCGCCAGGTGCGCAAGCTGCGCGGCGCCGACATGGCGATGGTCTTCCAGGAACCGATGAGCGCGCTCGACCCGCTCATGCGCGTAAGCAAGCAGCTGCGCTACGCCGGCGCGTCTGCTGAGGCGCTCAACGAGGTGGGCCTCGATCCGGCCCTTGCCTCGCGCTTCCCGCACGAGCTGTCTGGCGGCCAGCGCCAGCGCGTAATGATTGCCATGGCCATGGCCCGCAACCCCAAGCTGCTCATCTGCGACGAGCCCACCACGGCCCTCGATGCCACCACGCAAGACAGCATCCTGGACCTCATCATGGAACTGACCCAGCGCCACAACACCGCGCTGCTGTTCATCAGCCATGACCTACGCGTCATCCGCCGCATGTGCCCTGAGACGTTGGTCATGCAGGACGGCCAGATCGTCGAATCCGGCGCGACGCTGGACAACCCCCAGCACCCGTACACCAAGCACCTCATCGCGGCCTCCCAGTCCAAGCCGGCCGCCACTGAGCCGAAGCTCGGCGAGGTTGTCATTTCCCTCGACCACGTCACCAAGGCTTACGGCTCCACTACTGCGCTTTCCGACGTCTCCCTCGAAGTACGCAAGGGCGAGCGCATCGGCGTCGTCGGCAGCTCCGGCTCCGGTAAGACGACGTTGCTCAAGCTCATCACCGGCCTTGAGCAGCCGACCTCCGGGTCCGTGCAGGTGGAAGGCCGCGTGCAGATGGTATTCCAGGACCCGCAAGGTTCCCTCAATCCGCGCATGCCGATCTGGAAGATTGTGGCTGAGGGCTCACCCACACCGGTCACGCGTGCCGAGATTGCGAAAGTCTTGGCGGAGGTCGGCATCGACGAGGATGCCTTGGACCGCTTCCCCCACGAGTTCTCCGGCGGCCAGCGCCAGCGCATCTCGATTGCCCGCGCGGTCATCGGCAACCCGGATATCCTCCTCGCCGACGAAGCGGTCTCCGCCCTCGACGTCTCCGTGCGCACCCAGGTCCTCGAGCTGCTTGAGAGGCTCGTTGAAAGCTACGGCCTGACGCTGGTGTTCATCTCGCATGATCTGGGTGTGGTCAAGCAAGTGTGTTCCAGCCTGACTGTCATCTACCATGGTGAGCTGGTCGAACGCGGAGTATGGTCCGCCCCACAGCACCCGTATACCAAGTCGCTTCTAGAGGCTGCGCAGGGGTAACGTATGCCACGATATGAGCGAATTGATTGAGCATCCCCTACCGCAACGCCCGCGCCCGCTACAGCTTTTCACCGCCTACAACTCTTCGGTGACTCGCTGGCCGGGCGCGATGCGTGCTGCTCTCGCCATCGCCATTCCCGGCGCGCTCGCCATCCTCACCGGCCACCCCGACGCCGTGCTGTTGGTCACCGCGGGCGCGATGTCCGTCATTTACGGCGAGGGGCACCCCTATCGCACCCGCCGTTGGGTGATTCTCACTGCGGGTGTGCTCCTTACCTTGGCCGCTACCGTTGGTTCGCTGGTGGGTGAGCTCGTCTTCGCCCCGGGCCACGGACACTGGTGGCTTTTGCTGTCTGCGGCCTTTGCTATTTCCATTGGCGCGCTCGGCGCCTTCCTGCAGAATGCGCTACGCCTGCCGCCGCCGGGTTCCTTCTTCGTGGTGATGGTCGGCGGCGGCTCCACCATGCTCGCGCGCACCGACATCACCCCCTTTGAGGTCGCTGCCTGGTCCATTGCGGGTGTCATCGCTGCGTACTGCCTGGGCATGCTGCCTCGCTTCCACTCCCCGCACGGTCCGGAGACCCGCACTGTCGCGACCCTAGAGAAGGCCACTGCCGCCTTTGAGAACTCCACAACCGACGTCTTGGCACGCCACCATCAGGCACAGACTGCGCTGGCGAATACGTGGCAAGCGCTTTCCGACGCCGGTATCGTCCGCGGCGGCCGCGTCATCCAAGCAGCACAAGGCCACCTCGTGGAGCGTGCCCTTGCCGCGCAGAACCGCATCGTGCAGCACAACCAGTCACTGGATCTCTCTGCCAACTCGGATCAGCTTTCTGACTCCCCGACCTACGTCGACCCAAACCGCACCGCCATCCCGCACACCAAGCCGACGATGCGCTACCGCATCTACCGCGCGTCGGTGGGCAACTCGCATGCGGTGGTGACGGTTGAGAAGATTCTGCTTGCGGCCATCGCCACCACGCTCGTGGGCCTTGCACTGGGCCTCGACCGCCCGGACTGGGGCGCAGTTTCCGTGCTGCTTCTTCTGCAGTGGGGCCCGGACCACGTGCCCGGCACCATCCGCGGATTACAGCGAATGGTAGGCTCGCTGCTCGGTGTGTGCGTGTTCTACCTCATTGCGTCCTTCGGTTTAGAAAGCTGGACGCTGCTGCTCGCGCTCGCTGCCTGCCAATTCTGCGCGGAGATCTTCGTGGTCAAGAACTATGCCATCTGCGTCATCTTCTCCACGCCGCTGGCGCTGCTCATGGGTCATACGGCCGATCACTTGGCGTTCACGGCTTTCTCCCGCATCTGTGAGATCGCTCTGTCGGTGGTCTTTTCCTTGCTGGTGCTCTGGCTCTGGAAGCCGCGTGCCCAGCTGACCAACCACTACCGTCTGCAGGTCCGCTGCCAGGAAGCAATCACCAGCCTGCTGGGCGCACTACTTTTCTCGACCCCCGACGAGTCCCTGGCTGCTCGCCGCGACCTGCAGTACGAGCTGCTTTCTGAGCGCCGCTCCATCCAGTCCATTGCAGTCAACCACCCGCAACACGTGGGTGAGTTCTGGCAGCGCCACCTTGCCCTGCAGCATGCGGGCTATTTCATCTTGGATTACTGCTCAATTCACCCGGACGAGGTTCCGGGTGACATCAACGCGCTGGTATCCCTAGCGCGAATAGACTTCGAAAAGTAGAGATTTATCGAGCACATGCTCTTCGATGCGCTCGAAGACCTCAAAAGCCGATAGCAACTCGGCGTCTGCAACGTTGTACGAAGAATCATCAAAATTTGGCAGTTGCATTCGTGGCAATCCAATCCATTAGAAACTCTGATTCCCTGATACTAGCGGATAAGTTGGCACTTGCACCTTTTCTCCTGAACAATGGAGGGCCAATGTCTAAAAGGCAGGCCCATTGAGGTGCCGCCAAGTTAGGAAAGTTTGCCTTCTCCCATCAACGATTCGCCGAGTACCCCTGCATCTACGAACACAGATACGAACACAGAAACCCGCACCGTGGGCCTCTATCCCCACGACATGCACCCCGGTCTCGTCCCAGGCATCGGCGTTGAGAACCAGCGCAACACGTTCGGGCTTGATAAGGCCTTGTTCTCCGTGACGGCAATCGCCGTCGTCAGCTTCATCATCTGGGGCATCTTATCCCCGGAGTCGGTCTCCGCGGCGTCGTCAAGCGCATTCTCGTGGGCAATCACCAACACCGGCTGGCTGCTCAACATCACCATGATGATGGCCATCGTCACCATGGCCTACGTGGGCCTGTCCCGCCTCGGCCGCATCAAGCTCGGCACCGATGACGAAGAGCCCGAGTTCGGCTGGTTCAGTTGGGTGGCCATGATGTTCGGCGCCGGCATCGGTGTGGGTATCTTCTTCTACGGCCCGTCGGAGCCGCTTTCGCACTACCTCACCCCGCCGCCGCACACCGTTGACGGCAACACGGTTGAGGCTCTGCACCAGTCCATGGCCCAGGCACACTACCACTGGGGTCTTTCCCCGTGGGCCGCTTATGCATTGGTAGGCGGTGCAATTGCCTATTCCTCTTACCGCCGCGGCCGCGTCCCGTTGATATCTTCAATCTTCAAGCCGCTGTTCAGCTCCCGCGATACTGATGGGCCACTGGGCAAGCTAATCGACGTCCTCGCGCTCATCGCCACCCTCTTCGGCACGGCCGCCACCCTCGGGGTGTCCGCGATTCAGATCGGCCAGGGAGTGTCCATCATTCGCGATGCCGGACCGCTGACCAATACCGCGCTCATCGTCATCATCGCGATACTTGGCTGTGGTTTTATCATCTCCGCAGTCTCCGGCGTCTCCCGCGGCGTGCGCTACCTGTCCAACATCAATATCTCGCTCACGCTGGGCCTCGTGGTCTTCGTCTTCCTCGCCGGCCCAACCTTGCTGCTGCTCAACCTCATCCCCTCGGGCATCGTCACCTACATCGACCAGCTGCTGCCGATGATGGCCAAAGGCCTGTCCTGGGGCGATGAAACCTTCGAGTTTCAGTCCTACTGGACCGCCTTCTACTGGGCATGGTGGATTGCATGGACGCCGTTCGTGGGCATGTTCGTTGCCCGCATCTCCCGTGGACGTACTCTCCGTGAGTTCACCGCCGTGACCGTCTTCGCGCCAACGCTTATCCTCATCATGGCCTTTACCGTCTTCGGCGGAACCTCGATTCAATTCAGCCGCGAAAAGGTTCCAGGCTTCGACGGAACCGCCTCCGGCGAGCAGGTGCTATTCACCATGTTCGACAACCTGCCACTGAGCCAGGTAACCCCGTTCATCCTGCTCGCCGTGCTGGCCATCTTCTTCATCACCTCCGCGGATTCTGCCTCCGTCATCATGGGAACAATGTCCTCCAAGGGAGATCCTGTGCCCAACAAACTAGTGGTGGTCTTCTGGGGTCTGTGCATGATGGGCATCGCCATCGTCATGCTGCTTACCGGCGGCGAGGACGTGCTTTCCGGCCTGCAGAACCTAACTATTCTTTCCGCGCTTCCTTTCTGCGTGGTGCTGCTGGTGATGATGGTCGCCTTCATCAAGGACCTGCGTTCTGATCCGATGTTCATTCGCCGCAAGTACGCCCGTGCCGCTGTGGAGAACGCGGTTGTCCGCGGCATCGAGGAGCACGGCGACGACTTCGAGCTTTCCATTGAGCATGCTGAGGAGGGCCGCGGTGCGGGCTCCGACTTCGACTCCTCCGCGCAGCGCTACACCGAGTGGTATCAGCGCACGGACGAGGACGGCGAGAACGTTGACTACGACTTCGAGACCGACACCTGGGCTGACGGCTACACCGGCGAAGACAAGGAAAGCTAGCGCTGCTCCAGCACCGCAATCGCGACGTGAACGCGGTTCGTGCCGCCAATCTTTTCCAAGATGTGCTTAATGTGCGTCTTTACCGTGACCACAGAGACATAAAGCTGCTCCGCGATTTCATTATTGTCCAGCCCCTTCGCCACCAGCTGAGATAGCGCAGCAAAATAAGAAAAGCCGCAAGCAATCACTTTGTCTTCTTTGCTGCTGGCGCCTTGGGCTCTATGGACGTTAACGCTGAGAATGTGGGGTGGGGCCAAACCCTGCTCAGCGCATTGACCTGCATTGTTATCTCGACAATCTTGTACTACTCAAGGCCCTCTACCGCAGAGCGCATCACTCTTGTTGCCGGCGAAGGATGCGCGTCTTCTGCAGCCAAGCGCTCAAAGGCGACGGCGGCGAGTGCTGCGGCTTGGTCACCGAGCACCGAATCATCGAACCTCACCAGCGGCGAATGATTCCACTCGCGCAGGTGCTCCGGGGTATCCGGATTGACAGTGCCAAACCACATGAAGGTGCCAGGTACCTGCGCCAGTACGTCTCCGAAGTCCTCTGAGGCCATCATGGGCGTTTCCATCGGAATGACATTTTCCGCCCCGAACATGCCACCCCACAGCGCCGCGGCGAATTGATTCTCGCGCGGGTTGGTTTTGGTTGCGGAATACAAAACCTCGAAATCCACCTTCGCGGTGCATCTATGCGACGCCGCGACAGAACTGGCCACTTCCACAACCATCTGGCGCACTTGCTCAATCTTTTCATCGCGCAGCACGCGCACTGTGGCGCCGAGCATGGCGTGATCAGGAATGACATTAATGGCGCCGTCGCCAGCGCGCAGATTAGTCACCGTGATGACGATCGGCTCGTTAGCGTCGAAGCGGCGAGTCAGTGCAACCTGCAAGGCCATCTGAATCTCCCCCAGCGCTGCGACGGGATCGATGGCATCGTGCGGCCGCGACCCATGGCCACCCTTGCCATAGACAGTGATCTTCAGATTCGACGATGACGCCATCATGGGCCCGGAGATATGGTGGAAAGTGCCACGATCCTGCGGACCGACATGCAGGCCATAAGCAGCAATCGGACGACGCCCCGCTGCATCGAGGACGCCCTCTTCGATCATCGGGAGCGCACCACCGGGGCCTTCTTCGCCGGGCTGGAACATGAAGGTGACGTCGCCAAGCAAGTGCTCCTTCTGCGCGCACAGCAACTTCACTGCACCGATGAGCCCCGCGGTGTGAAGGTCGTGGCCGCACGCGTGCATCAAGCCGTTGGTGGAAGCAAAAGGATCGCCCGTCTGCTCACGGACCGGCAACGCGTCCATGTCTGCGCGCAGCAGCACCGAAACCGGCCGTGGGCCGCGCTTGCCGCCGCGAAGGACCGCGACCACGGAGCTTAAATCCTGGCCGACCTGGATCTCCAACGGCAGGCCTTTGAGCGCCTCGAGGACCTTCTTTTGCGTCCGCGGAAGCTCGAGCCCAATTTCCGGGTGCTGGTGCATATCCCGCCGGAATTCCTGCAGCTGCGGTAGGAGCTTTTGACCTTCTTCTAAGAACACCTCACTGGCAAGACGCTCACCAATCTTGGCAGCGGTAACTGGCAGCGGTGGAAGCTGCTGGCCTTGGCGAGGTGCCTTCTTCTTGATGGGTTCCATGAATCAATCCTTCCCGGGTTTGACCATCGACACTACATGGAACCCAGTTGCAATGAACTGCACCACAAACTGACATCTGGAGGTCCGAACAGGCGGACTCCCACTGAGGAGCCAGGCCGCGGCACGACGTCACATCCCATCCGAAGGGTCTGCGAGGTCACCGACCAAGAGGTGGCAGATTACTCTACCTATCCAATCACTAACCAGATTGCGGGTTCCCTTTTGGAGGCAGGCATCGAGCACACCACGGACTACCTGGACAAAGTAATCCACGGGTGGACCATGTTCGGTCAGCAACTGCAGCGTACATGGGACGGAATTAAGCCGGCGTTGCAGTAGCGTCATCGAAGGAAAGCAACCCTCCTCTCGCTTCCCAGGCGCCCATTCGTTCAGCCACGCTCTGGCGCCAGTTCGCATTGTTGGGAACGAGAAGCCCCTTCGGAACGGTGCTCTCCCAGGTGCCGTCTGCCCAGCACCATAGAACTACTCCGGTGTCGGGGTCCATGACATAGAACGCCCTACCATCCGTCTTGATGTTGTGGCAGCGTTGGCAAAGGCAAACCAAATTATCGCTCGAGGTTTTTCCGCCATCCGCGTAGGGAATTCGGTGGTCGAGCTGCGTAAGGTGAGCCGGCATGTCACAACCTGGACCTCGGCACGTTCCATCGCGCGCCTCAACAAACGCTCGAATTGCTTCAGTAGGGCGGTATCCCTCGGTTTCACCTGGCGCGATTTCTCGAGTCGAGGCGCCCTCTGGTGGGTCGATATACCCATATCCGGGAGCGAAGGCTAGTGAGGTATCAGCCTGCTGGAAAACGTTGATAACGATCTTTTGCTCGATCGGATCAAGGATGGTGGCCGCCAACGCACGGGCAAAGGAGATGCCCTCTTTCTCCGCGCGCTTACGGACTAGACGGTCAATGGTTTCTGCGGTAACTGCATCAAGGTTGGCGGTGATTTCACCACGACCGGCATACCGCTCCATGCGGTAGCGGTCGCGATCTTCTTCATCTTCGCCTTCAACGCAATAGTGCAGGGCGAGAACCTCAGAAATCACCTTCCGAATACGGGAGGCCTCGGGCAGGCGCTGATTCGGACGGCGCGGGGTGAAGAGCTCTTCGAGAGCATCATCCACGAACGGATAGATGCGTTCCTCGACACCTTGCAGCGCCTTGCCGATGGCCAAGATCCGGTCATAGTCCAAGAACCAGTCCAGTTTGTTGAGGTGACGTAGTTTAGGCAGATACGAGATCTTTTTGAAGCCGTAGAACAGATGTTCCGCTTTGTAGGAGGTCAGGCCAAGCTTGCGCGAAACATCTGCGAACGCTAGTTCAGCATCTTCGTCAGGCTGCGGCAAAATTGCATTAAAGGCACGCCAAGTCAGGCGATTACTTTCCACAAATGACCGCCCAACCTCACACTTTGGATTTAGTGGAGCGAAGTAGGGTCCGTCCATCGAGTTTTCCTTAAACGTAGTTTTGAGAACAGCTTTCGCTGCGCAACTCCCCCTCCGAGCCGCTTGCCACCCAAACTACAAAACGCCCCGGACGCCCGCAAGAATTTTCGAAAATAGAAACGGCGCTATTGGTGCTTTTGCCAGTTCGACAAAGCTACTACCCCCGCCTACCCCCGCCGGAAGTTTCAGCCAAAAAGAGCATGCTTGACGACGCCCAGTTCCCCCACCCATGGCAAAGACCCCAGGGGCAAGCCTGGGGTCTTTTTGTTGGGCTTAGGCCTTAGCCCTCGCCATCGGTCGACAATGCTGCGACGAATGCTTCCTGCGGAACAGATACCGAACCGATGGACTTCATGCGCTTCTTACCAGCCTTCTGCTTTTCCAGCAGCTTACGCTTACGAGAGATATCGCCGCCGTAGCACTTCGCCAGGACGTCCTTGCGCATAGCGCGGATATTCTCACGCGCAATGATCTTGGAGCCAATGGCTGCCTGGACCGGGACCTCGAACTGCTGGCGCGGAATGAGCTCTTTAAGCTTCTTCGTCATCTTGTTGCCGTACCACTGCGCCGAATCGCGGTGAACGATGGCAGAGAAGGCGTCGACCGGATCACCGTTGAGCAGAATATCCACCTTGACCAGATCAGATAGCTGTTCCCCAGCCTCTTCATAGTTCAGCGAAGCATAGCCCTTAGTGCGGGACTTCAGCATGTCAAAGAAGTCGAAGATGATTTCACCCAACGGCATCGTGTAGCGCAGCTCCACGCGGTCCTCAGAAAGGTAGTCCATGCCGCCCATCTGGCCGCGCTTGGACTGACACAGTTCCATGGTGGAGCCCACGAACTGCTCAGGAACGATGATGGTCATCTTCACGATTGGCTCGTAGACCTCGCGCAGCTTGCCGCCCGGCCAGTCGGAAGGGTTGTGGACGAGGGACTCGGTTCCGTCTTCTGCAACCACGCGGTAGGTAACGGAAGGCGCGGTGGAAATCAGGTCCAAGCCAAACTCGCGCTCCAAGCGGTCACGGGTGATTTCCATGTGGAGCAGGCCCAGGAAACCGCAGCGGAAGCCGAAGCCCAGAGCAACGGAGGTCTCTGGCTCAAAGGTCAGGGAGGCGTCGTTAAGCTGCAGCTTCTCCAGCGCATCGCGCAAGTCGGGGAAGTCCGCTTGGGAAATCGGGAACAAGCCGGAGTAGACCATTGGCTTCGGGTCCGCATAGCCCTTAAGCGGCTCGGTTGCACCATTCGACGCCCAGGTAATGGTGTCGCCCACCTTAGTCTCGCGCACGTTCTTAACGCCCGTGATGAGGTAGCCCACCTCGCCCGGGCCCAGGCCGGCGCACTTCTGCATCGTCGGGGACACGATGCCCACCTCGAGCAGCTCGTGGTTCGCGCCAGTAGACATCATGGTGACCTTCTGGCGTGGGGTGAGCTTGCCGTCCATCATGCGGATGTAGGTGACAACGCCACGGTAGGTGTCGTAGACGGAGTCGAAGATCATGGCGCGGGCAGGGGCGTCATCAGGCGCCTCCGTGGAAGGCGGCGGCACCAGCTCAGCTACCTTGTCCAGCAGGTCCTCCACGCCTTCGCCAGTCTTGCCGGACACGCGCAGAACCTCTTCTGGCTCGCAGCCGATGATGTGGGCAATCTCCAGCGCGTACTTCTCAGGGTCCGCAGCCGGCAAGTCAATCTTGTTGAGGACCGGGATGATCTCCAGGTCATTTTCCATCGCCAGGTACAGGTTGGCGAGGGTTTGGGCCTCGATGCCTTGGGCGGCGTCGACAAGCAAAATTGCGCCCTCACATGCCTCCAGCGCGCGGGAGACCTCGTAGGTAAAGTCCACGTGGCCCGGGGTATCAATCATCTGCATGACGATCTCTTCGCCCGCGTGCTTTCCGGTGCGCGGAATCCACGGCAGACGCACGTTCTGTGCTTTAATGGTAATGCCGCGCTCGCGCTCGATATCCATGTTGTCGAGGTACTGATCGCGCATGTCACGCGCGTCAACGACCTGCGAAAACTGCAGGATGCGGTCAGCCAGCGTCGACTTGCCGTGGTCGATGTGGGCGATAATGCAGAAGTTTCGAATCTGGGTTGGATTCGTAAACGTAGTGGCCGCAAAGTTTTTAGACATGGGTTTAGAATAGACGACATGACTAGCGGCAACCCACTCACCCGCTTGCGGGTGGCACTCGGAATTGGTGAACGCGAGCCTGTCGACGTCGGACTAGCCCGCATCTCCGAGCGTCTCGGTATGAATAACGCCGCCGAATACCGCGAACCCCGCAAAGCCGCCCGCATCCGCGTCGAATGCACCAACTCCCATCCGCGCTCTGTGTGCTTCTCCCCCGACATGGACGGCCAAGCAGATTCTGGCGAGGTCGTCTGGGTCTGGGCGCCCTCCGACGGCAAGCAATCCCCGCCGCGCGAACGCGCACTCCTCATCGTCTCCCGCACCCGCACCACCGTGCTGGGGCTGCTCATCTCCACCAACCCAAACCATGCTCACGAAGAGGAATGGCTCGACATCGGCACTGGTGAATGGGACGAATCAGGCCGCCAGTGTTGGGTTCGTCTCGACAGAATCCTCGAGATTTCTGAGGAAGAATGCCGCCGCCAGGGCACGCTCTTCCCGGAGCGCCGTTTTGAGCGCATTGCCAACCGCCTTCGCTCGCGTTACCACTGGTCCTAAGTCCAGGGTCTGATTTGGGTTTTTCTTCCTGCTCCTGCTAGGTTTTGGAAGTTACTTACTTTCCGGGCGCGTTGGTCGGGGCGGTCAGGACCTTGGGTCCGCTCATCGAACATCAACGCCGAGCGCCATGCGGGACATGTCCGGCGGGTTGGTTTCCCAATGTAATCATTCGATTTCCAAGAGGTATTAAAGATGGCAAACATCAAGTCCAAGAAGAAGCGCATCATCACCAACGAGAAGGCACGTCAGCGTAACAAGGCTGTTCGTTCCGCAGTTCGTACCGAGATCCGCAAGTTCCGCGAGCTTGTCACCGCTGGTGACAAGGAAGCAGCTGAGAAGCAGCTCCGCGTCGCTTCCCGCGCTCTGGACAAGTCCGTGTCCAAGGGTGTCTTCCACCGCAACACGGCTGCCAACAAGAAGTCCGGTATGGCTAACGCTTTCAACAAGATGGCGTAATACACACCGCTTTTGATTGAAGGGACCTCCTTGTGGGGTCCCTTTTTTCGATCTATTCGAACACATAGTCGGCCATGTCCGGGCGGCCCGCTACTATGGCAAACGTTATGAAAAATGTGAAGCCTTTGCTCAAGTGGGTCGGTGGAAAACGCCAGCTACTGCCCGAGATCCACGCTGCCCTCCCAGCAGAAGGATTCGACGGATATTTTGAGCCTTTCCTTGGCGGTGGCGCAGTGCTGTTTTCGCTGACCCCGCACAAGGCCACGGTCAACGATCTCAACACGGAGCTCATCAACGTCTACGAGACGGTCCGAGACGATGTCGCAGGTCTCATCGAGCTGCTGCAGACCTATCCCAACGAGGAAGACTTCTTCTACGAGATGCGCAGCAAAGACCGTGACTCCTCCTTTGCACACATGACGCGCACGGAGCGCGCCGCACGAACGGTCTATCTCAACAAGACCTGCTACAACGGCCTGTACCGCGTCAACAACGCCGGCCAGTTCAACTCGCCATTCGGCCGCTACACCAACCCCGCCATTTGTGATGAGGAAACGCTACGTGCGGTCTCCGAGTACTTGAACAGCAACAAGGTTTCCTTCAATACCGGTGACTACGCGGCCATCTTGAAAGACGCCAAGGAAGGCGACTTTGTCTACTTCGATCCGCCCTATGATCCGGTCAATCCCACCAGCAACTTCACGGGGTATCAGTCCGGGGGCTTCGGCCGCGAGGATCAGCTGCGTCTCAAGGGGGTCTGCGATAAGCTCGACGCCGCCGGCGTGAAGTTCCTGCTTTCGAACTCGGCCACGGACTTCATTCAGGAGATCTACTCCGAGTACGAGATAAACATCGTCGGGGCCACCCGCTCCATCAATTCGGTGGCGAGCAAGCGCGGCAAGGTAGACGAGGTTCTGGTGCGCAACTATGGATGAGCAGCTGGCTAGCTTGTGCGCGGAGTTCGAGGTTCCGGATGGACAGACGCTGGGGCTGAACGACGTCGGCTGGCTCAAGGTTTTCCGCGATCCCACCGTTCGCGAGCAGCTTGAGCGCACCGGATTCGTGGTGGTAGAAGCAGCGCGCATCAAGGCGCTGTCCAGCCGTGAGCCGCGGCTTATGGCCAAGCACGACTTCTCCGCGGCGCGGCCCTGGTTCTTCCGGGAACACGGCTTATCCATCATGCCGGTGCGCCGAGATGCGTACCTGATTGGCCGCTTCGATGTCTATGAGAAGTTTCCCGAGCACGCCGCACCACTAAAGTCGCTGCCCATTCCGAGCGGCATTGAGTCGCTGGATTTTAAGAACCTGACCTCGGAGGCGGTGATGCTCAATGCGGCGGCACTGTCCGGAATCCTCACGGACTTCGTGGGTGGTGGGCAGCTCTACCCCACCGTGACGGGCCGCATGTCCACACTGCAGCTGCCTATTCGCCTGGCTGACCTGAACTTGGAGCTGGACGTCGACCGTGCGCAGATGGAGATCGACGGCGGCTTCGAATCCGCGGAGCGGCTCATCTTGGTTGAGGCCAAGAACCATATCTCGCCCGACTTCAACATCCGCCAGCTGTATTTTCCGTACCGGCGCTTCTCCCAGGCACTCGCCAAGGAAGTGGTGCCGCTGTACGTGGTCTATTCCAACGGAGTATTCCATTTGTACCGTTATTCTTTTCCTAATCCGGCAGACTTCCGCAGTATAAAGCTGGAGGATTCCGCCCGCTACGTGCTTGGCGGTTCGGAGGTCACAAGCTCTGCGCTGCGCGCCGTTGCGCACCGCACACAACCCGAGCCCGAGCCGCGCATCCCGTTCCCGCAAGCCGATTCTTTCGCGCGCGTGGTCAGCTTGCTGGAGATGCTGCCCGTGGCCAAAGCAGAGATTCCGCAACGCTTCGGCTTCACGCCACGCCAAGCGGACTATTACGTGAACGCCGGGCGTTACCTGGGCCTGATGGAGGTAAACGACGGAGTGGTTGAAGGCACCCCGCTGACGGGTTCGCGCGACGAGCGCAATCTGGTGCTGGTGGATGCCCTCGCGCGGCGGCAGGTGTTCAACGCCGTCATTCGGGAAGTCGTGGAGCAGCAGCGCGCACTCACCAAGGCCGAAGCTCAGGCGCTCATGGAGGAAGCAGACCTGGGGCTTACGGGGTCGACGCTACCGAGGAGGGCGTCGACAGTCGCGGCGTGGTCGCAATGGATTTGGGAGCTCATCGCACCAGAACAATTGATGCTGGTATAGCCTTCGCTGTCTCATCTATTGGGATATGTTGTACGTATGTACACAATTGGCGATTACCTTCTCGACCGCTTGGCGGAAGTCGGCATCACGGAACTTTTCGGTGTTCCCGGCGATTTCAATCTCAAGTTCCTCGACCACGTTGTGGCCCACGAGAAGATTCGTTGGGTGGGCAACTCCAACGAGCTCAACGCCGGATATGCGGCCGATGGATACGCCCGCCTGCGCGGCATCGGCGCATTCCTCACTACCTTCGGCGTGGGCGAGCTCTCCGCCGCCAACGCCATCGCGGGGTCCTACGCGGAGAACGTGCCGGTCATCCACATTGTTGGTTCGCCGCGCAAGGAGCTGCAAGCCTCCGTGGCCAAGATCCACCACTCCATGGGCGACGGCGACTTCGCCCGCTTCTTCCGCGTTGACCGCGAGCTGACCTGCGTGGCCGAGGATCTCAACGCAATGACCGCGCAGGCGCAGATCGATAACCTCATTGTCCAGGTATTGTTCCAGCGCAAGCCCGGCGCGCTGCATCTGGCGGCGGACGTCGCCAGCACCCCCTGCATGCCGCCGAAGGCTCCGCTGCCGCTCATCGAGCAGCTCGACTCGGAAGCCGCCGCGCAGGAGTTTGAGCGGGACCTGAAGGGCTTCCTCAAAGGGCGTACTCTCGCAGTGCTTGCCGACGTCCTCGTGCATCGCTTTGGCTGCCAGTCCACACTCCAGGGCTATCTGGATCGATCCGGTGTTCCTGTAGCAACGTTGAGCTGGGGCAAGTCCCTCATCGATGAGGAGACCTCGAACTTCGCGGGAATCTACTCTGGTGCGGCGTCGCACGGCGATACCCGCAAAACCGTCGAGGAGGCCACTGCCTTGGTGACCGTGGGCGTGGACTTTACCGATAACATCACCGCGGGTTTCTCCGTTGCGATTTCCCAAGATAACCAGGTCGATATTCGCCGCGATACGGCCTACATCCAGGGCAATGCCTACACGCCGCTGAGCATGGGCCGGGCCATCGAGATTCTGGACCAAGTCACAGCCGAGGTATCGCCAGAGTTCATGCCGGTGGGCAAGACCAACCCTGCAGAGAAGGTAGAAATCACCGACGATCCGTTGTCACAGGCACAACTCTGGGCGGTGGTCTCACGCGCGCTGGAGCCGGGCAACGTGGTCATCGCGGAGCAGGGCACCTCCTTCTTTGGACTCTCGGCGCACCACTTCCCCACCGATACGGTGTTCATCGGCCAGCCGATGTGGGGCTCCATCGGTTACACGCTGCCCGCAACACTTGGTGCGGCGCTGGCGCAGCCGGGGCGTCGTCCAGTGCTGCTCATCGGTGATGGTTCCGCGCAACTGACCATCCAGGAAATCGGACAGATGGTGCGCGAAAAGGTTCCCGCGGCCATCTTCTTGGTGAACAACAATGGCTACACCGTTGAACGCGCAATCAACGGCGAGGACGAGTACTACAACGACATCCCGGCGTGGGATTGGTCCAAGACGCTAGATTTCTTTGGGGCTGGCGACTTTGGGCTTACGCTGCGGGCCACTACTGGCGCGGAGCTCGAAGAATCCGTGGCCGTGGCCACCGCGAACAAGGACAAGCTGGTCTTTGTTGAAGCGGTGACCCCGTACAACGACTACCCGGAGCAGCTTAAGCGTGTAGCTGCGGCGCTATCCCCACGGAAGCACTGATGAGAACGCATCCGGCGATGATGAAGAACGCGCCGGATGCGATGTCAATCCAGGGGCCAGCGGCCAGTATGCGGCGGCGAATCGCGGACGTAGAAATAACCGTGCTGAGCAGCACGAAGGTGAGATAGGCTGAAAGCGATAGGCCCAGGATGAGTGCCACCGCGAGCCACAGCGGCGGATGCGGTGGCAGAAGCGGGGCAATCATCGCCGCGAGGTAGAGCACGATCTTTGGGTTGGAAAGGTTCGTGGCCAAGCCGGTGCGGAAGACCTGCCCAAGGCTGCCCAAGCGCAGGGCGGCCTCCTCAATATCAGCGGGCGGATTGTGGAGCAGTTCCAGACCGCCCTTGATTGAACGCACGCCCATGAAAATCAGGAAGGCACCACCGATTCCCTGAATGGCCCGCAGAATCCCCGGGAACGCGGTGAGAACTGCGGCGGCGCCAAACACGGTGATCGTGTACCAAAAGAGCACTCCCAACTGGATTCCGGTCGCGGCAGCGATGGCGTGCTTGCGCGAGCGCGTGGCGTAGCGGGTAACCAATACGATGTCAGGCCCAGGAGCCAACGCGCCCAGAAGGTTCATGAACATCAGTGCCGCAAATGCGGACCAACTCATGAAAAGCGCTCAATCAGGTCTTCGCGCCCAAACATGCGGGCGGAGTCCACGGCATTCGGGGTGCCAGCCTGCGGGTCAGCGCCGGCGGCCAGAAGTGCGTCGACCACGGCGTCTTCCTTCTTGAAGATGGCACCAGCCAGCGGGGACTGATTGCGGTCGTTGAGAAGGTTAACGTCAGCGCCAAGAGCGGCGAGTTCGCGCACGAGCTCGGCGTGGCCGTTGTAGGCAGCGAGCATAACGAAGGACTGGCCGTCCTGGTTAACCATATCGGCGTTGACGCCCTGCTTGATGTACTCGAGGAGGGCGGCGTCGCCGTGGCGGGCGAAGTCAAAAAGCTTTGAGGCGAATTCCTGGACGTCTTGGGTGATGTCTTCCATGAAAAGCAAGTCTATCGCGCGAGTTCAGCGACCCGGCGCACGGCTGCCTCAATGGCAAAGTCCTCATCGCCGCCTTGGCCCTTGACTGCGGCGTCGAGCTCCGCCATGAGGATGACCGCCTTGTTGACGTTGTCCTCAGACCAGCGGCGCGCTACCGGCTGGGTCATCTTCACCACGTAAGGGGCCAGCCCGGTGTCTTTGGCCAGGGAGTATTGGTCGCCGCGGGCTGAGTAAAGGCGGGCGATGGCGCCGACCTTATTGGCGAGAGCCGCGGCAATAGCCACCGGGGAGGCGCCAAGCTGGAGCGCGCGGCGGCAGGTAGACACGGCCGCCTCGACGCGGCCGGCCACGGCGGCGTCGGCAATGTCCCAGTTGGCCACCTCAGCGATGCCCACGTAGTAGTTGTGCACGGCCTCACGAGTGACGTTGCCGTTGGTGTCAAAGACCAGCTGGGAGATGGCCGAGGCCAGCTCGCGCAGGTCAGAGCCCACGCCGTCGAGGACAGCCTGCACCACGTCAGGGGTCGGCCGTACGCCGTGGGAGGCGAACTCGCGGGTGGCCCAAGAGCCCAGCTCGTTGGGATACAGCGAGAAGACCTCGTGCACCTCGCCCACCTTTCGCAGCTTGGCCACGATCTCCGGTGGTTTCTTCTTGCCCTTCAGTGTCTTTGCGGTGACGGTGTAGATGAGCACCAAGGTCATGCCCGGTCCAGGATCAGCGACCGCAGTGAGCAGGACCTGGGTCAGTTCCTTGCCCACCTTTTCCACGTCGCTGATGACGATGACGCGGTTGTCACCAAACAGTGACGGGCTGGTGGCCATGGCGATCTCGCCTTCGGAGACCTCAGAGGCTTTCAGGCGCACCACCTCGACGCCCTCCCCGGCCGCTTTCTGGATGGAAAGTCGGGCGCGTTCAGTGAGGAATTCGTCGTCGCCAAGGATGAGGTGGACTTGCTGCATGGGTGCAATTCTAGCGGTAGAACACCGGGATGCCTTCAGGAGTGCGGGTGGGATAGTCCGGCGGGGAGTCTTCGGTAACCACGATGGAGCAGGTGCCCGGCGGGATCGGATAAACATCCTCCTCCGTGGCAACCACGTGCACAGGTTTCTGTGGTGTCTCCAGGTGCCGCGGGACGAGGACCGCAATCACGCACAAAAGGGTCAGCAGCGGGCGGCGATAAATAATGCCGGCCACCACCCAGCCATAGGCCAGCAGCACGAGGAACGGGCTGGCGGCCACGGTGTTGAGAGCAAGCCCGGTGCAGCCGTGAGCGATAGTGTTGATCCACCAAGTAAAGGGTTCCGCCACGGCGAGCAGGCCCGCACCCAAGACGGAGAGCGGCCCTAGCTGGGCGAAGATGGCGGCTATAAGCCCGAGGATGGTCACCGGCGCCGTGGCGGGGGCGACTAGGACGTTGGCCAGGACCGAGACCACGGAGACTTCCCCCGCCATCAACGCCACAATCGGCATTGTCACGAGGTCCGCGGCGATGGCTACGGCAAGGGCACGGATAAAGATGTCGGGCCAGCCGATCACCGCGAGGTGCCGGTAGAGCAAGGGCGAGACCACCACGATTCCCGCAGTCGCGGCCACGGAGAGCGCAAAGCCAAAGCTAGAACACAGCTCGCTGTCGATGAAAAGCAACACGATTATCGCCAGGCTCAGGCCATGCATCGGCTCCATCCGGGAAGAGTTGAGCACCGCGAGCAACCCCACCAGGCCCATCACGGCGGCACGTTGGACAGAAGGCTCAAACCCGACGAGGAGCACAAACACCACGAGCGCGGCTAACGACGCCGCCACACGCAGCCGTGGCCCCTTCACCAACAGGGCCGCAGCACTACAGACAATCGCCACGTTGGAGCCGGAGACCGCGCTTAGGTGAGACAAGCCGGTATCAATGTAGAGCTGCTTCTCCGCGGCATCCTGCAGGGTGGTATCGCCCAACACCATGCCGGGCAGCAGTCCCTGCGAGGAAGGGCCCACTGTGGTGACCACGAGCTCGCGGAAGTTCTCCGCCACGTGCGCGGCCAACGAGTCCGGCGGCGTCAAGCTCGTCAGCCGCCCATGGGAGACGGTGACCTCTGCCCCACTGGGAGCAGGCTCATCCGCGAATACCGGAACCTGGAAGGGGTAGCCCGGCACGCGCAAACGCAGCAACCAGCCGCCGCGGGTCTCGGAGGGATCGGAGATGACGGTGCCGGTGAGGACGTCGCCAAGCGGCACTGCGCGCGCCAGCCGCACCTTGGTGACCACAATCGCAAGCGCACTCAAAGCAGCGCACAAGATTGCCTGGCCCCGTTGCCACCGCCACAACACGAGGGCGAAGACTGGCACCACAATGCACCAGTTGCCGTGCAAGGCCAGCAGCGTGGCCGCCCACACCGCACATGCGGCCGGCAACAGGCGCAGCTGCTTCATAGCTGGACCTGGTCCTTGAGGCCCTCGAACTTGGCCGGGCCGATGCCGCTGATGTCCATGAGCTGCTCCACTGAGCTGAAGCCACCGATTTCCTCGCGGTGCGCGATGATGGCCTCCGCGGTCACCTCGCCCACGCCTTTTAAGTCCATGAGCTGTTCTTTCGTGGCCGCGTTGAGGCTCAGCAGACCTTGGCCAGGTTCGCCAGCGGGTCCTGGCACGGGCGCAGGCATGCCGACGACTATTTGCTCGCCGTCGGTCAGCCGTTTGGCCAAGTTGAGGTTGAGGAGATCGATGCCGGGCTTGGGCCGGGCGTGGTCGAGGGCGTCGGCAATGCGCGCGTCAGGTGCCACCGTGACCAGGCCCGGGTTGTCCACCTCCCCCACCACGGAGACCACGAGGGAGCTTGGCGCAGGAGTCGAGGAGGTGGGGCTGGTCGCGGCATAGGGCTCCGCGCGCGAGGAAATCCCCAGCCACACCAAAATTCCCGCGGCCACCAGGACAGCGATGGTGCACGCAATCCACGGCGGCACGGAAATGCGCGGGCGTGGATAGCTGACGGTGAGGAGGTCCTCCTCCCCTGTGGGACGGGAGAGCTCGCGAAGGCGATCGCTGATGTGGGGCATGCCCTCGACGCTACGAAGGCGGCGCCCGAAGGTCGAGGGTCAATTGTCAAAGCTGTGGATAACTTGTTGAGCGCGTCAACAAATAGGTTACTTCTCCGCAGGCTTTCGTGGCGCGAAGAAGGAATGCGGCTTGTCTGGGGTCTCCTTACTAAAGACCACGGAGACGCCGATGGCGCCAGAGCCAGCGTGGACCGCGAGGACGTCCGTCAGCTCTTCCAGCATGAAGGACGAGCCCTCCGGCAAAGCCATTTCGAGCAGCTCAAGCAGACGCTCAGCAGGTTCTTCGGCGTCGTTGTGCTGCAAAGCCACAAATACTGGGTCGCCGTCCGCGCGGGAGGCAATGAGGTCCACGAGCTTGGTGAAGGCCTTGGTCTGCGTACGCGTCTTGCCCACCAACTCCAGCTTGCCGCCCACGATGGACATGATCGGCTTGGTAGCCAGGAGTGCTGTTGACAACATGGCGGTGGTGGCAGAAAGACGACCCGAACGGCGCAAGTCCTCCGTGGAGTTGAGGTAGACCCAGGTTTTGCCGCGCTTGACGGTGTCAACGGCCGCGGCGTGGCATTCCTCCAGCGAGGCGCCTTCCTGGGCAAGCTTGGCAGCAGCCATTGCCGCCGCGCCCATGACCATGCCGGCGGAGCCCGAGTCGATCACTTTGACGGTATCCGGGAACACGCCGGACGCGGTGACCGCGGCCGACCACGTGGAGGACAGTTCCTTGGACAGGTGAATGGCCACCACGCCGGCGTCGTTGGCGCGTTCCATCTGCCGGCCATAGGCGGCAGCCAGCTCCAAGGAGGTCAGGCCCGAGGTAGATTGCTCGCCCTCGGTATCCATGACGTGCAGATCAAGGACCTGGATCTGGAGTTGCTCCACGACTTCTTGGGACAGACCAGCAGCAGAGTCAGTGACAATGCGAACGGACACTAGACGTCCGCCCCCGCTCCGCCGACCACGTGCGCGCCCATGTTCCAGCCGTCGAAGTACCACTTGGCGCCATCGACGTTGTCCGGGGTGAACTCCAGGGAGGAAGTGGGATTGCCCGGATTGAAGTCCGGGCGGGCTGCCAGCTGGGACCAGTGGGTGTTTTTAAGTCCTGACAGGATGCCGTATTGCTTGTGCTCGAGGCCCAGAAGGTTGCAGGTCAACGCGGAAATCGCGCCTCCATGTCCGACCACGAGCACGGGGCCCGGGCTCCAGTCATGGGTGCGCATGAGCTCGTCGATGACGGGGCGGGCACGCTTGGCGACGTCCACCCTCGACTCGCCCTGCGGCGGCGCCCAGGTGGGATCGTGGCGCCAGATGGCGCGTGCGCCAGGGAACTCCTCGTCGACCTCGACGGAACTCATCCCCTGCCAGTCGCCCAGGTTGGTCTCGCGCAGGCGGGCGTCGATGGAAGGCTCAAGCCCGAGCTCCTCGCCGATGACGCGCGCGGTCTCGCGGGCACGGATGAGATCCGAGCACACGATGGCCGAGATGTTTTTGTCTCTGAGCATCGCCGCCGCGCCCTTGGCCTGCTCATAGCCCACCTCGGACAGCTCGGTGTCCAGGTGGCCCTGCATGCGGCCAGTGGCGTTATAGGTGGTCTGACCGTGACGGATCAGAATAAGACGGCGAGTCAAGGTTTAGTACTCCTCGTCCTCTTCCGGCTCCGGCTGAGCCAGCGGGATCTCATCAATGGACTCGACTTCGCGCAGGTTTACCTCGTTGGACCACTCGCCTGGGCGCTCTGGGGTCTCGATGCCGTCGATCTCGATGATCGGGCAGTCGTGATACAGGCGGTCCAGGCCGTAGAATTCGCGCTGGTCGTTGCGCTGGACGTGGATGACGATGTGACCGTAATCCAGCAGTACCCAGCGGTTTTCGCGGTTGCCTTCGCGGCGCTTTGGCTCATGGCCAAGCTTGGTCAGCTCGTCCTCGATTTCCTCCACGATGGAGGCCACCTGGCGCTCGGTCTCGGCGGATGCCAGCACGAAGATCTCGGTGATAGCAAGCACGTCAGAGACGTCGATGGCCACGATGTTCGTGGCCAGCTTCTCGTCAGCAGCGTGCGCCGCGGTTTCAGCCATCTTGCGGGCTACATCAGTAACGGACATGTGCTTTCCTTCAAATATCTTCGAATACTTTTTAGTTCTGCCAGTTTCGCACGTGAGAGGTGCGTTTGGCTATTTCCGTGAATTCTTTTTTCCCAAATTCTATAAAGGCTTATCAGGATTAGGGCCATAAAGATTGTTCTTAGCGATGTATTGCACAACCCCATCCGGCACGAGGTACCACACCGGCTCGCCTTCCCTGGCGCGCTCGCGGCAATCGGTGGAAGAAATGGCCATGGCGGGAATTTCGATGAGTTCGATCCCGGTTTGGGATTCTAGCGGCAGCATATCCTTGCTGAGTTCGTAGCCGGGGCGGGTGACGCCGACGAAGTTGGCCATCTCTAGCATGACCTCCCAATCGCGCCAGCTCATGATCGAGGCCAGGGAATCGGCGCCGGTGATGAAATAGAGCTCGGCATCGGGGAAAAGCTCGCGCAGGTCACGCAGGGTATCGATGGTGTAGGTGGGCCCCTTGCGGTCGATGTCGACGCGGGAGACGGTAAAGCGCGGATTCGAGGCGGTTGCCACCATGGTCATCAGGTAGCGATGCTCGGCTGCGGTGACGTCGCGCCCCGCCTTCTGCCACGGCTGGCCGGTGGGCACGAAGACTACTTGGTCCAGCTGGAAGCGGTAGGCCACCTCACTGGCGGCCACGAGGTGGCCATTGTGGATGGGGTCGAAGGTGCCGCCCATGATTCCAATGCGCTGTGGACTAGTCATGAGTGGAGATTATACGTGCACCTTCTGCCCATCCGCGGGCGTGGGCGCCTGGGTGAAAAAGAGATAGAGACATATTTTAAGGTCGAGTTTGACCGCTTCCCTGCAGGATCCACTTTGTGGAGGTCAGCTCCGGCAACGCCATCGGACCGCGAGCATGCAGCTTCTGGGTGGAGATACCGATCTCCGCGCCCATGCCATAAACCTCGCCGTCGGTAAAGGCGGTGGAGGCATTGAGCATGACGGCGGCAGCATCGACCTCATTGGCGAACTTAAGCAGAACATCGGCGTCCTCGGCGGCGATACCCTCGGTGTGGCCGGTGGTGTACTCGGCGATGTGCGCGATGGCGCCATCGACACCTTCCACGACCTTGGCGCAGATATCGTTGCTTAAGAACTCCTCGCGCCATTCCTCGTCGGTTGCTTCCACGGCGTTGGCCACGCCGAATTGCTGGAGCTCGGCGACCTCGCCATGGATGACCACGCCCGCCTCCTGAAGGGAGGTGATGACGCGGAGTTTCGCGACGTCGGCAAGCGCGGCGTCGAGCAGCACGCACTCGGTGGAGTTACAAACCGAAGGGCGGCGGGTCTTGCCGTTGATAACCATGGCGATGGCCTTGTCGAGGTCAGCGCTGGCATCGATGTAGAAGTGGCAATTGCCGGTGCCGGTCTCAATGGCAGGGACGGTAGCGCCCTCCACCACCGCATTGATGAGGCGAGCAGAACCACGGGGAATCACGACGTCGACAAGCCCGCGCGCCATGATGAGATCCTGCACCGAATCGTGGCTCTCGCACGGCAGGAGTTGCACGCCCTCGCGCGGAAGGTCGAAGTGCGCCAGGGTGTCCTGGAGGATCTCCACGAGCTGCTCGTTGGAGTTGCGTGCGGACTTAGATCCGCGCAGCAGCGGCACGTTGCCAGACTTGAGCGCAAGGCCAAAGGCATCCACCGTGACGTTCGGGCGGGCCTCATAGACCATGCCCATAACGCCGAGCGGCACGCGCACCTGCTTCATCTGGATGCCGTTATCCATGGTGTGGCCCCGCAGTACCTCCCCTACTGGGTCCTGCAGGGCGGCGACCTGGCGCAGGCCGCCGGCGATACCTTCGACGCGCGTGGCGTCAAGCGAGAGCCTGTCGATTAAAGAATCATTCATCCCGGCCGCGCGGCCAGCGGCGACGTCGCGCTCATTGGCCTCGAGGATCTCAGGGGTGCGGGCCACCAGGTTTTCAGCGGCACGCAGAAGAATCTCATTCTTGCGCGGGGTAGAAAGCTGCGCGAACTGCGGCGCAACTTTCTTCGCCTGACGTGCCAGTTTTAGTACTTGGTCTCGTTCTTCATCGCGAGTGAGTTGGCTCATGAGGCTCAAGCTTACTGAAGTTAGCCTCGACAGGACAGACCATGGGCACGCCTTCGTCATCGATGACTCGAGCGCGGATGCCATAGACCTCACCCAACAGCTCGGTGTTCAGCACCTCTGCGGGCGTGCCATGGGCATGCACGCGGCCGCCATGGAGAACCACGAGCTCATCGCAATAGCGCGCGGCCAGGTTGAGATCATGGATAGCTACCAACGCCACCGCCCCGCGGGAGACCTCCTTGCGCAAGGTATCCAGCAGATGCACCTGGTGGCGCAGGTCGAGCGCGGAGGTCGGCTCATCCAACAGCATCAGTTCCGGCTCGCGGGCCAGCATCTGCGCCACGGCAACGAGCTGGCGCTGGCCGCCCGAGAGCTGGTGGACGTAGCGGTGCGCGAGATGCACGATGCCGAGCTTTTCGAGTGCCTGCACCGCCGATTCCAAGACGTTGGCCGAACCGCGCTTAGCGGAGATGACCACCGATTCAAAGGCGGTCAGGGAAGCGCTGGTCAAAAGGTCCTGCGGCACGTAGCCCACGGTGGCATCACCGGTATCGCACGTACCCGAAGTTAGTTTTTGGATGCCAGCGATGGTTTTGACCAAGGTGGACTTGCCCGCGGCATTCGGACCGATAAGGCCGACGATGGTGCCGGGGCCTGGTTCTGGGAGGTCAACGCCCTTTAGAACCTCCCGTTTACCAAAGTTCACGCATGCTTGTTCTACTTTCAGCACTTGATCCTCCTCTTGGTGAAGATGAGCAGCACGAAGAAAGGAACGCCAACAAGAGCGGTGATGATGCCGATGGGCACGGCAACGCCGGGGATGATGGTGATGGATACCGCGTGGGCACCCGCCAGCAGCATCGCGCCCGCTGCCATGGAGGCCGGAGCGAAGAATCGCTGATCCTCGCCCACCAAAAGGCGTGCCACATGTGGGCCAACCAAACCGATGAAGCCAATGATCCCGGCGAAAGCAACGGCACTTGCGGCCAGCAAGGATGCCACCACGAGGGTGGAAACGCGCAGCCGCTGCACGTTGATGCCCAGCGCTGCCGCGCGCTCATCGCCCAGGCGCAGCGCCGTGAGCTTCCACGCGTTGAAGGCGGTGAAGGGCACAGCGATGAGCAAGGTGGCGGAGATGATCAGGTTGGACACCCAGTTCGCGCGCTGCAGTGAGCCCATGGTCCAAAAGACGATCTGCTGCAGGGCCTCAGTCGAGGCGCTGTATTGCATCAGCGAAAGCAGCGCCTGGAAGAGGAATACCAGGGCGATGCCAAGCAGAATCATTGACTCCGCACTAGCGCCGCGCCACACCGCCGCACCTGCGACGATGGCCACGGCCACTAGAGCCGAGAGCCAAGCGACGGCCGCGAGATTGAACTGCGGATTTCCCAGCACGGTCCAGCCCAACACGATTGAGGCAGCGCCACCGAAAGCCGCGGCGGCGGAAATACCCAAGGTGAAAGGCTCGGCCAAAGGGTTATCCAGAATGGTCTGCATGTGCGCGCCGGATAGCGCCAGTGCGGCGCCGATGAGCACGGCCATAACCGACGCCGGTAGACGCAGGTTCCACAGGACCGTGCGGGTGGTTTCATCCACCTGGCCCGGTAAGAAAATGCCACGCAACATCTCCATCGGGGAAAGGTGAATCGGGCCGACCACCGTGGCGACAACGAAGGCCACGAAGGCAGCAAGCACCAGTCCACCGATGGTGAGTACCTTGCGTAAGTTATTGCTTCGGTACTCGGCGATTACCTGGTTGGTTTCGGTTTTCTGGTCAGTCTGCGAACGATCAGAAGAGGTCAAAAGTGCCATTTTCTAGTGCTTGTGTGCGTCTTTGGTGGTGAAGAAAACGCCGCTGTAGTCGATGGGCAGCCACTTGTCGTGGAAGTCAGCGAAGTCTTTTTCTGGGTCTAAGTCCTTGAAGGTTTCTGGGTGCATCCACACGGCAAACTGCTCCAGGGCGAAGACGTTGAAAGGCGAATCGTAGAACTGGTGGTAGACAGCGTGGAAGTTGCCTTCCTTTGGGGCCTCAAGCTGATCAAAGCCCGGGGTCTTGAGCAGGCCTTCGAGGGTCTCCTGCGCCTTTTCTTCCTTGGCCGCGTAACCCATCTCCACGTGCGGCAGGACCTCCGGCTTTTCCGGGTCCTTGGCCCATGCGCCGCCGGTGGCGATGATGTGCTCTGGCTGCTCAGCAAGCACCTTTTCTGCGGTAAGGTCTCCAGACTCGGTGTCCAGCAGGCTATCGCCCAGGTTCTCACCGCCGGCGGCATTAACCAGGTCACCTAGGTTAGAGTCCTTGACCGTGGAGCAGCAATCCTTCAGGCCCGCTGCGCGCCAGACCAGGGTGCGCGGCTTGTTGCCAGCCTTTTCTGCGCGGGACTTGATGTCATCTACCTTGCCGGTATAGAACTTGTTGAACTCTGCGGCCTTGTCCTCCTGGCCGAGGAGCTGGCCGAAGACTTCCATGGACTTCGGGGTGTTTTCCAATGGCTTCTGACGGAAGTCGGTGAAGACGTACTTCAGACCGGCCTGATCCATCTTGTCCAGGAAGCCGGACTTCTCCGCAGCCTTCTTGTGGTCGAGGGTCATGACCACGACGTCCGGCTTTTGCGCGAGCAGGTTTTCGACGGTTACGTCGCCCTTGGCGATGTTGCCGATAGTCGGCAGATCCTTGTACGCCGCATTGGTTTCGGCGAACTTGGATTCGAAGCTGGGCGCAGCCTGGTGGAGATCCTTGCCCACTGCCACAATGTTGGCGAGTGGGTCTTCACGGTTGAGGATCGAGGTGGCGAAGAGCCCGCGGCCTTCGCCCAGGACGATGCGCTCTGGCTGCTTGTCGAAGGTGACCTCGCGGCCAGCGACGTCAGTGATGGTCACAGCAGTGTCCCCCGCGGCGCCGGTAGAGCCGGTGGACGCGGAGGTGTCTTCGCTGTTGCTGCACGCGCTCAACGCAGTCGCGGAGGCGAGCATAGCCAGGGTGGCTGCCGCAATGCGGACGGAATACTTGGGTACGTTGAAATGGGTCATGAAAGAAAGTCCTTTACTCACGAACAATAGCCAAGCTAACTTAGGCTTAGCTAAATTGAACACGTGCGAGAATACAACCACTCACGTAGACCCGGAAAATGGTCCCCCCCGAGTTTTATTTAGGTCACTTTAAAGTTGAATAAAATCCTCTAAAGAAACTCATCCCCTACAGCATGGTTATCCGCGCCGGATGTCACGTGTGGCTATAGCTCAAGCGCGCAGCCACCCGCACTACGTTCCAAGTAGTTCCACCCCCTGTATTACGCGGTACACCCCAAGCGAACAGTCTATGATCCATGAGAATGCCAGTTCGTTAGGATGAGTTTATGGATAAACGACCAAATGTGTCGCTTCCTCTAAACCTTGCCGAACAGCCCGAGGCAATAACTGGCGAGAAAGTTGGTTATGCCCGTGTGAGTTCTAAGGATCAAAACCTGGAGCGGCAGACCGAGCTGTTACGTAAAGAGGGGGTCTCCTCTCTTTATGCAGACCGGATGACCGGTTCGACGCGCCAACGTCCAGGACTCGAAAAAGCTCTGCGGCATGTTCGCAAGGGCGATCAGTTGATTGTGACATCCATGGATCGCCTCGCCCGCTCGCTGTCTGATTTGCCTTCCATCGTTGATGACATCACTGCACGTGGTGTTTCGGTGAAGTTTCTCAAAGAGAGGGCAGGCTTACTCGAAGGATTCGATGCCGGTGGCCAAGCTTATGCTCGGGCTCCTGGGATCCGTGACGGAATCTGAGCGTTCCATCAGCCGCGAGCGCCAGGCTGAAGGCATTGCACCAGAAAAAGAACGCGGCGTTTATAAAAGGCGAGCAAAGGTGCTCACAGCGGAGCAGGTCGAGCAGGCGAAAAAGTGGATCGGTGAGGGCATACCGAAAACGAAATTGGCCAAACAGCTCGGCGTTGGCCGTACGACTTTGTATAGCTACCTTTAATATGATTGAGCCTTTACTTCTTCAGTGGGCCCTCAATGTGGGTGTATTCTTGAGGTGAAATACTGAAGCTTGTAGCGAGTTGAGTAGCATATAAACGCTAAACGAGCAAAAGTTGGACAAACTGCAGAGGTAGCTTGCGTTTATTTTTTAGATAGCGACGTTAGTTATCTGTGCTACTGAACTCAACTATCGTATCGGAAAAACATTATCGAAAAGACAGCAAGTGTGGTTGTTATGAAGAATTCAGGATAAATTCTCCATTCTATAATCTCCATAGAAAAAACCCTGATAACGCCAAATATAAAAACTATTGCACTGGCGACTGCAAGTGCCCAAGCAAGGCGTCGTGCCGTTGGGGTTCTCTTATTCATTCCTTAACCTTCCACTTGCTGTGATGATTTTTCGAAGAGAATAATTTTCTAACACTTCGAGGACACGGCAGCTAGAAAGCCGCTTGAGCCAAGTCCCCACATTGCCAAAGCAAGAGCCTTGCCGTGGAGTCCAGCCCTGGAGACGATCTTTGTTGCGTAGGTCCATCCTCCTGAATGAACCAGATCGACTGCCCATAGCAGCATGGTGCAGGCGAATCCTCCGATTCCTCCACTCCGTACAGAGATTTCACCTTCTTTTGCTGCGGGTGGGAGTACCTGGATTACGCGGGTTTCGCCTGTTTCATCAGTGAGCGTCGATTGGCCAGTCTCGGCATTGAAGGAGCCTCGAATTTCTCTTCCATTCTCATGGAAGATTACCTCTCCATTTTCTAGGTGGGTGACGGTTGTTTCTGGTGTCTCTTCCCCGTGCGTTGGGGGAGACTGGATTGAATCTGCGGAAGGGGTCGGTTCTGCATTGGCGATCCCTGTTCCTGCAAACGGAATCGCTAGTGCCAAACTTAACGCCGTTAGCTTTGTTCTGACGCTAACTTTTGTCATGCGATTCTCCTAACTCTAGAGGTGATACTTAAGCAACTTTCGAGGTGATTCTTAATGTACCAGAGGTTAATCATCTAAAGAATGGTTTTCCATAAATGTATACGTTCGTATAGCCCAAGCGCGCAGCCTCCCCCGCGGACCCCGCGGACTACTGCCCCAGCTCCTTGCGGCGCTCGGCTGCCAGACGCAGGCGCTCGGCCCGGTCTTTGTCATCCTTCTTTTTCAATTCCTCATAAAGTTTTTTGTCGTCCTCGGAGAGCTTGACCGCAGCCCTGACACCCCACGAGGCGAAAGCTGCAATCGGGAAGACAAGCCAGAAATAGTCCCAATTGAAGACGAAAAGACCCAGGAAGAAGAGGATCATCGTCACTGACCAAAGAACAGCATTGATTCGTTGGACTAACCCTCTGCGTCGCTGCAGCCGGTCGAGCTCGGCCTGCGCTTCCGATTCCTTGAACGGGACGGCCTCTGCAATTGGATTGTCAGGAAGGTCCTCAAAGAGGGAAGCGATCTCGCCGCGGGTACGCGCAACAGCCGCCTTTCCTGTGCGGTCTTCGAACTCGTTAATGTCGATGAGACCGTTAGCGAAGTGGGTGCTGAGGAGGCATAGCGCATTGTGGCGTTCGGCGTCTCCCACACGAATGTCTTTGTTCATGCTTTTAAACTTTAATATCCAGCGTTCGGATCCACACGGGTAGGAATTTCCTCGCCAGCCTCAAAGGCCGCGGCCACCTTTGCGGTGTGTGCTCCCAAGTGGCGACGCACCGAGTTACGGGTATTGGCAATGTGCGGTGCAATGACCACCCGCGGGTCCTTCCACAGCGGGTGATCATCCGGGAGCGGCTCCGGCTCAGTGACATCGAGCGCTGCGCCGGCAATCTCGCCAGAGTCCAGCGCTGCCAAAAGATCCTCGGTACTGATGAGCGGGCCACGGCCCACGTTGACCACCACCGCGTGATTCGGCATCTGGGCAAACACGTTTTTGTTGACCATGTGGTGGGTCTGCGGGGTAAGCGGCGCGATGAGCACAAAGTAGTCGGCCTCAGGCCAAACCTTGTCCACCTCGGAGATGGGATAGGTCTCATCCGCGCCTGGAACCGCGTTGCCGGACCGGTTTACGGCAATGATGCGCGGGCCAAAGCCAGAGAGCATCGTGATGAGCCGCTTGCCGATACCGCCGGCGCCGATGATCGCCACAGTCTTGTCCTCGTGCAGGTAGGTCTTGTGATCCTGCACCTCCTCGTAGCTGGAGAAGGTGTCGTTGACATAGCGATGGGCATGCAGCTGCGCGAGCAGCAGCGCGATGGTGGATTCCGCCACGGTGTTATCGAATACACCAGCGGCGTTGGACCAGATAACGTCGGTCTCCTTCATGACATCGAGCAGATGGTCTACGCCTGCAGAAGGAATCTGCACGAACTTGATGTTCTCCGGCAGTCGCAACGGGAAGTCCGAGCCGTCGCCGTTGTAGATGAGGAAGTCGGCATCGGAAAGCTCCGCGAGCTCATGGCCAGCTCCCCGCAAGGTCTCGATGGATTCTTCCCATTGTTCCGGCAACATAGCGTATTTCATGGTCTTCTCCTAGGGTTTCTTTGGCTTCTAGTGTCTAGATTCGGGACGCGTAATTGGAAAGGTAGTCGGCGTGCACAACGGGGCGGCGCAGCTCCTCGGGCAGCTCCTCGGTGTGGCGGCCGATGACCGAGCGCAAAATCTTCGAGTCAAAGCCCACCTCGCCACGGCCGATGTTTTCGCCCTTGGGTCCCAGGATGTCGATGATTTCCCCGGCGTTAAACTCGCCGATGACCTCGGTGACGCCAACTGCCAGCAGGGAGTTTCCTCCCCTGGTCACGGCTTCTACCGCACCCTCGTCAAGGCGCACAGCACCGCCGGTATCGGCACAGTAGAGAGCCCAGAACTTCCAGGCCGAAAGATGGCGCTCGGGGCGGGTGTGGAACACGGTGCCCACGGAGGCGTCGGCAAGCGCGCGCCCGATGTTGTCAGCCGCAGTCAGCAGAACAGGGATGCCTCCGCGCGTGGCGATGCGCGCCGCGGCGACCTTGGTGGCCATGCCGCCGGTGCCCACGCGGCCGCCATCACCAGCGACGACGCCCTTCAAGTCCTTGCCCGTGCGAACCTCCTCGATGAACTTGGCCCCGGGCTCAGAGGGGTTCTTGTCGTACAAGCCATCCACGTCAGACAGGAGGAACAGTGCGTCGGCACCGACCAAGTTCGCCACCAATGCAGAGAGGCGATCGTTATCACCGAAGTGCATCTCCGAGGTAGCGACGGTGTCGTTCTCATTAACGATGGGCACGATGCCGAGCTGGCGTAGGCGGTCGATGGTGCGCTGCGCGTTGCGCGCGCGATCACGCTGCCCAGTATCGGAGGCGGTCAAAAGTACCTGCCCGATGGAGCGGCCATAGCGGGCGAAGGAAACGCCCCACTCATAAGCCAGGTGCACCTGCCCCACCGCGGCAGCCGCCTGCTTGGTAGCAAGATCCTGCGGGCGACGCTTGAGCCCCAGCGGGCGAATGCCAGCGGCAACCGCGCCCGAGGAAACCAGGATGACATCAGAGACCTGCATGCGCGCACAGATGGCGTCGACGATGCGGTCGATCTTCTCGGTAGAGGTTGTGAAATCGTCCTTGGTCAGAGACGAGGAGCCAATCTTGACCACGATGCGCTTGGCCCGAGCTAGCTCGCTGCGCAGCTCGGATTGATATGCAGCGGGTTCGCCTAATTCCGGGAAATCCGGCTGCGCAATCTTGCCCTGCGAGGGCTCTAGCGGCAGCGGATACTCCGGGAAGGACTCGTTGAGAGTGGGGATGGAACAGCGATCTGATGTGTCAGAGGTCATGCCATCCCAGCATACAGACCTTTGGTCCTAGCCCTGCCAACGATCGCGGTTCGCCTGCTCGCGGGTGACCTTCTCGTCATCGCCAAAGTCATACTCGTCGATGAGACCACGGCGAGCCTGCGAAGCGCGCTTACGCTCAGCAGCGGAAACACGCTCGGTGCCGCCGAGGCGACCGTCGAAGCCGCGGCCGGCATCCGTGGCACGGCCGCCGGTCATCGGCTCCCATTCGAAGGTGATGCCGCCGATGGTCACCGGGCAGCCCTCAACAGCGCCCTGCTTAAACAGCTCATCTTCCACGCCGGCCTTGGCCAAGCGGTCAGCGAGGTAGCCGATGGCTTCATCATTTTCGAAGTCGGTTTGCACAATCCAGCGCTCGATCTTGTCACCCTCCACCACGAAGGCGCCAGCAAGCTCGGGATCAGGACGCACGGTGAAGTCAGCGTGGGAGCCGGACTTACGCTCGCCACGTGGGCGAATGATGGTGTGGTTCTTATCCGCCTTAACCTTCGGCTGGGTGCGGCGGTGCTCCTTGACCATTTCAAGCAGCTTGTACTTGAGCGGATCGAGGCCCTTGCGTGCCACCGCAGAAATGATGAAGACGGGCCAGCCGTACTTCTCCTCCAGCTCTGGCTTGACGAACTCTGCTAGTTCCTCCGCCTCCCGAATATCCGCCTTGTTCAAGATAATGATGCGTGGACGCTGCCGCAGATCGCCCAAGCCGGTGTCCTGGTCCAGCAGTTCTTGGTACTTTGCGAGCTCCTCCTCGAGCGCCTCAATATCGGAAAGCGGGTCGCGGCCCGGCTCCAAGGTGGCAACGTCAACGACGTGAGCGAGCACCGCGGTGCGCTCGATGTGGCGCAGGAAGTCCAATCCGAGGCCTTTGCCGTCAGCAGCGCCGGGGATAAGACCTGGAACATCGGCCATGGTGAAGGACTCAAAGCCCATGTCCACCACGCCGAGGTTCGGCTGCAGAGTGGTAAACGGATAATCACCAATCTTTGGCTTGGCCGCAGAAAGCACGGAAATTAGGGAAGACTTGCCGGCCGATGGGAAACCGACGAGGCCGACATCTGCCATGGATTTAAGCTCCAACACCAGATCGCGGGCCTCGCCGGGCTCGCCCTGCAACGCAAAGCCTGGTGCCTTGCGGGCAGCAGAGGCTAGGGCTGCGTTGCCAAGGCCACCGAAACCGCCTTCCGCAGCGACGAAGCGGGTGCCAGGAACCGTAAGGTCCGCCAGCATCTCGCCGTCCTCGGAGTAGACCACGGTGCCGGCCGGGACCTCGAGGATGAGATCCTCGCCGCGGGCGCCATTGCGCCAGTCACCAGCACCGTTGTTACCGCGGCCGGACTTCAGGTGCGGACGGTAGTGGAAGTCCATCAGGGTGTGAACCTGCGTGGAAACCTCCAGCAGGATGTCTCCTCCGTGGCCGCCATTGCCGCCGTCTGGACCGCCCAGCGGCTTAAACTTTTCACGGTGCACCGAAGAGCAGCCGTGGCCTCCGTCGCCGGCCTGCAGGTGAAGTACGACGCGGTCAATAAAACGTGCCATGAAGTTGGTTTCCTCGCCCTTAAAAATAAGTAGCTGTTTTTCTTAATCTGAGCTGCTCATACTACCATCGGCAGCCGCCTGCTTCCTAGCCCGGCGACGCCGACAGGGAGGGAGGAACCAAACATGTGGCCCGCGCCGTCGTAAAGCACGCTTGGCGACGTCGTATGCCGCACCGGTAGGTCCACATTGATCGCTGGAATGCGCAGGCGCGCAATAGAGCCGCTGGCGGAGGGATCGGATACCTCGGCAACAGGCAGGACCTTGTTCCAGCCACTCGAGATCACGGTTCCGGCCTCAGAGTCGGTGGTGAGCTTGGAGGATGTCTGATGGTTTGTGTGTGGGGTTCAGCCCCAAGCGCTACAAGTACGGCGCGTATTAACCCGGTAAGCAAAAAGAAAAAGCCAAAGCCGCCGTCAACGGAACCAAACCAACTCGTCTTCCACGATTCGTGTCCAAAACCGGGGCGAAGCTTACTATCAACGAGAAAGCCTACGGCAAGGCCTTGTCGCTAGCAGGCCGGAAAGGCGACGTAACCAGCTGCCCTAAGAACAGCTGTCTAGTCGAGATGTCATTAGCTTTTACCACAAGCTCTACCACCTCGAAAACGCCCTCCGGATGGCGAAAACCGACTTGCAGGCGCGACCAATCCTCCACCGTACGCCACACGCTATCCGTGTCCACTTGACGGTTGTGATGGCGGCTTTAGCCAGGCCAAAGCACATATACCTCACAAGTGGCTTGACCGCGCCGAAACTCGCGGACTAAACCAAATTGTGAAAGTCAGGTAAAAGTCATCAGTCTTTCTATGGCGGGTGTTACTTGCCGGCGCAGCTCCGTACGGCACGCCCTCATAAGAAGAAATGTCGCCCGATTGTCTCACTTTCTTAGACCTCTACCGACTTGCGAGATGCATTTATGTCCCATGTACTGGGAAAACACGCCTTAAGATCGCCACGAGCATGCCCTATGCTTACCAGGAAAGCACGAATCCCCGCGCACAATCTCTTTTGAGACCGCGGCGGGGGTGGCTACTGAGCCCGGAGTGGGTACCTACTTATGGCAGGAGAGCCCGCAGCTGAGCCGGGAGCAGCGGCTTAATGAACGACAGCGCGGCGGCCAGGATGCCGAGAACCGCGACGATGGCGGCGATTCCTGCTCCGTCGATCGAAGACAGACCGTGTTCGCCACCGGGCTTATTCGAGCCATCAGGGTGCTTCGAGTCACCGGGCTTATCCGAGCCACCAGGCTGATTCGAGTCATCGGACGGATTCGAGTCGTAGCTCTTCCCGTCGATGCATGCCTCCAGCGCCTTCTTCAAGTTATTGTTGGCGGTGAACCTCTTCTGTTTCTCCTCCAGCGCGCTCTTCAAGGCCGCCTTCTTCGCCTCGTCAAGTCCGGGCTTATCCAGTTCCTGTTTATCCTTCTCTATTTCCGCGCTAAGGGCAGGCAGCTGTTTGTCTAGGAGGGTCGCTTTAAGATGAGCAGCGTAGTCCTTGTCGATCTTTGCCGGCGGAGTCAAGCCTATCAAGCCAGCTTCTTCTTCAGTGACCTTAATGGTGCAGGTCTTATCATCATTGACCGTGAGAGTCATGGCATTCGCCGGCGCAACAACCGCACCAGAGGCGACGGCGACGGCAGCGAAGGACGCGAGTGAACGCTTGAACATAGGAATCTCCTTGGAAGAGTAAAAGGATGAGACTGCCGCGAGACAGCAGTGCTAGCCGTATTTTATTGATAATTGCCGGCCGCTGTCAAAACGCGAAACGGCGAAAGATAACGCGATTTTTATCCCTGATACCCCAGGAGCAAACATCTCGCTCACAGACCATGACTTTTCACCCGTAGGTGGATTTATGCCAGGGGTTTCAAGCAACCCGGGGCATAAAAGACCGAGCCGCAGTCAGGACGGCTGGGCTCGGCGTGAGCACCCGACTTTCACAACAAATCCCGTGTTTGCTGGCCCCTAACGCTGTGGCCTGGGGTTATGCTGTGTTGGAAAGGCGTTTTTGCGGACTAAGGCCGAATCCGGCTTGACTTTCCTGATGATGAGGACATGCGTGTGAGTGCCGAAACAATCTATGAAGCTTTCTATCTTGAGCCAAAAGGCCGACTTAAAGACCTAGGACTCTCACTGCCCAGTGGGCGTACTAAACGCCGTACGCGCACTAGCGTGCGCGAGCAGTCACCCCGCAGACGCTTTGTTGATGAGTTCTGCTCCATTGACCAGCGCCCAGCAGAAGCTAATGACCGGGCTGTACCTGGCCACTGGGAAGGGGATCTCATTTTGGGAAAGGACAACAAGTCAGCTGTTATCACACTGGTAGAACGCACAACACGGTTTAGCGTCCTAGGTCATTTACCTGGGCGTCATGATGCCCAGTCGGTTCTAGACTCGCTTAAAGACACCGTCCAAAGCCTAGATCAGCCGATGCGGTCTTCGATCACCTGGGATCAAGAAAAACGAAAAGAAGGCCTGACACCTCAATCGGAATCAGACCTTCTTGGCGTTATTTATTTAGGCAGAAGCCTCAACTGCAGCCTGCTCAGCCGGAACGATGTTCACGATGCGGCGGTTGCGCTTGATAGCGAACTCAACAGCGCCTGCCTCGAGTGCGAACAGGGTATCGTCGCCACCGCGACCAACGTTCTCACCTGGGTGGAACTTGGTGCCGCGCTGACGCACGATGATCTCGCCGGCCTTAACCTGCTGACCACCGAAGCGCTTGACACCGAGACGCTTGGACTCGGAATCGCGACCGTTGCTGGAGCTGGAAGCACCCTTCTTGTGTGCCATGTGATTTTCCCTCCTTCAGGGATGTAATAGCCGGTTAAGGCTTACTTGATACCGGTGATCTTCAGAACGGTCAGCGGCTGACGGTGGCCCTGACGCTTCTTGTAACCAGTCTTGTTCTTGTACTTCAAGATGTCGATCTTCGGGCCCTTGCCCTGCTCGACGATCTCAGCGGAGACGGAGACCTTCTCGAGGTCAGCAGCCTTTGCCTTAACGGTGGCGCCATCGACGAGCAGAACCGGGGTGAGAGCTACGGACGCACCCGGCTCACCCTCGATCTTCTCGACCTTGACGAGGTCACCTTCAGCAACCTTGTACTGCTTTCCGCCGGTCTTGACGATCGCGTACATAGAGGGTTACCCCTTATCTAAACTCGGCTCAGAAGCAGCAGGGTGAGCCACTTCTGAATGGACAATTACTTATTGCGTTTATACCTGCCGCTCACCTGCAGGAGCCCGCGTGAAATCCGCGACCCGACCCGCCGAGGCGCATTCGTGGTCTAAACAGCGACTGTCAAAGACTACCCCGCCACGGGCAGAAAATACAAACCGCGTATTTTCTGCCCCGCGTGGCGTTGACCTACTTTGCGCTGCGCCGTGCTACGCGGCGTCGCCCGCGTGTTCCCACCTTCGGGGTTTCGGCCGCCTCTGGCTTCTTGTCTGCTTTCTTGGCGACCTTTGCCTTTTCCTTGGGCTGAGCTGCGCTTTCCGACGTCTCCCCTGCCCCATTCTGGGGTGCCTTCCGGGCGACGACCTTACGCACAGCGCGCTTGCGACCACGGCGGATTACCTTAGTTTCCTCTGCCGGCGTTTCCTCTGTTTTCACCTGCTCGACTGCAGCCTGTGGAGCCTTAACTGTGGTGTGGCGAACTGCCCTGCGGCGACCACGCGCACGCCTAGCTGCCGCCTTTGGTTTATCCTCTGCCCTCTGCTCCGGCTTCGCTTCCTCGGAGTGGTGCTTAGCCGGCGATAGAAAGTCCTGCGGCTGCGGGCGGTGATCCGAACGCGAGTTGCCACGGGTGCGACGCTTACGACGCGGGGAGGCCTCGAACTCAGCTACGGCTTCCTCGTAGGTCTGCTCAGACTTCCGCGGCTCGGACTTCTGCGGCTCGGATTTCCGGGACGCGTTGGTACGGGCACTGCGACGGCGGCCACGGCCGCGAGAGCGCTTTGCGCCCTCGTTTTCGCGCTGCTCCTTTTCTTGATTTTCAACCTGTGCTTCTACCTGAGGTTCCTCGTCGGCGACGTAGGAGTTGAACTCGGCGACGTCGTCAAGCTCAGCTGCATTATCGGCAGCTGCATAGCCGATGCGGGCGATGTCATCCGCGGAGCCCTGTTGCTCCTTGTATGTGTGGCCCTCTTGGCGGTTAGAACGGCGGGAGCGGCGGCCGCGGCGCTGCTTGCGGTTGTTCTCCTGAGAATCGTTGTGCTCGCGCTTTTCGTCTTTGTCATCGTTGACAATAATGCCGGCGACGAGATCCTCGATGGAGGTCTTCTGTTCCACATGAGACTCAGCGTCGTTGGAAGCTGCCGCGCGGGCGTCCTCGGCTTCCTCGTGGCGGTGCATGGCCACGGCAGCTGGGTGCTGCTGCGGATCGTGTTCTGGCTTGCGGCGCTCGCGACGCGGACGACGACCCTTGTGTTCGTGGGCGTCATTTTCCTGCTCTTCATCCACTGGGTACTCGTGGATGATGATTCCGCGTCCGTGGCACGCCTCGCACTCAGTGGAAAAGGTCTCGATGAGGCCAGTGCCCAGGCGCTTACGGGTCATCTGTACCAGGCCCAAGGAAGTGACCTCCGAGACCTGGTGGCGCGTGCGGTCACGGCCAAGAGCCTCCTTGAGGCGGCGCAGGACCAGCTCCTGGTTTTCAGGCAGGACCATGTCGATGAAGTCGACGACGATCATGCCGCCCAAGTCACGCAGGCGCATCTGGCGCACAATTTCCTCGGCTGCCTCCAGGTTGTTGCGGGTGACAGTCTCTTCGAGGTTGCCACCCGAACCGGTGAACTTGCCGGTGTTGACGTCGATGACGGTCATCGCCTCCGTGCGGTCGATGACAAGCGTGCCGCCAGACGGCAGCCACACCTTACGGCTGAGCGCCTTGTGCAGCTGCTCGTCAATACGGTAGGTCACGAAGGCGTCCTCGCCACCGTGCTCGCGGGCGTCGTACTTCTCCACGCGGTCGGCCAAGTCGTGGGCCATGGAATCAACGTAAGCGCTGACGGTGTTGTAGGAACGGCGACCATCAACGATGAGCTTGGTGAAGTCCTCGTTGAAGAGGTCACGGACGACCTTGACCAGCAGGTCCGGCTCTTCGTAAAGGGTGACCGGCTTGGCGCCCTTGGTGGACTTCTCATGATCGGCGCGCTTGGTGATGTCCTCCCACAGGTCGTGGAGACGGTTCACGTCAGTTGCGATTGCTTCCTCTGACACGTTCTCCGCAGCGGTACGGATGATGGCGCCGCCGTCACCCGGGATAACGCGCTCGAGGATGCCCTTGAGGCGCTTGCGCTCAGGGACAGGCAGCTTGCGGGAGATGCCTGCGCTGCGGCCACCTGGAACGTAGACCAGGTAGCGACCTGCCAGAGAAATCTGGGTGGTCAGACGTGCGCCCTTGTGGCCGATTGGATCCTTAGCCACCTGAACCAGGACTTGGTCACCGGACTTGAGTGCGTTTTCGATCTTGCGTCCGCGTCCGCCAAGGCCCGCGGCACGCCAGTCCACCTCACCGGCGTAGAGGACGCCGTTGCGTCCCTGTCCGATGTCGATGAAGGCAGCCTCCATGGAAGGCAGGACGTTTTGTACGCGGCCCAGGTAGATGTTGCCAATGAGCGAAGTTTGCGCCTCGGTGGTGACGAAGTGCTCGACGAGGAGGTCATCCTCGAGGACGCCCACCTGGGTGATGATGCCGGCGCCGTCGGTGCGCTCCTTGTCGCGGACGACCATAGTGCGCTCAACAGACTCGCGACGTGCGAGGAACTCTGCCTGGGAGACGATGTGCTGACGCACGCGCCCCTTCTCGCGCAGCTCTGCGCGACGGCGACGCTGCGCCTCAATCCGGGTAGAGCCCTTGATTGCCTTTGGCTCTTCGATGAGCTCTGGTTCATCGGTGTTGTTTCGGGCGTCTTGGCGTGAATCACTGCCGCCGCGACCGCGGGAGGTGCCACGGCTGCCACGACGGCGTCCGCCACCGCGGGATTCTTCCTTGTGAGAGTCGTCGTCTTCGCGGTCCTCGCGCTGCGCACGCGGCGCTGGCTTCTCAAGCTTCGGCGCCATGAAAATCGGCGCGAAGTCGTAGACTTCCGGCTCGTCGTCCGGCATCGGAGTGATGACTGGGGCGTAGTCGTCCTCGTCGAAGTCATCGCCGGCCTCTACGAGAGCTTCATGCAGCTTCTCGACGTCGACAGTGCCCGTGTCCTGCTGAACCTCACGGTCCTGGCGTGTCTCACGGTCCTGGTGCTCCTCACGCTGCTCTTCGGCGGCGTCGACAAGCTCTGCCTCGACTTTCTCCTCGATCTGGGAGATCTCGTTCTCGACATTCTTGCGAACGCGGTTGCGCAGCTTCTCGTCAGCAGTGGGGTCTTCCGTCTGCTCCTGAGCAGCCTTCTTGGTGGATTTCTTGACCGCGCGCTTCGTGGTCTTCTTAGCTGGTGCTTCTGCAGCAGCGTCAGTGCCCTTGGCCGGAGCGGCCTTGGCGATGATGGCGTCGAAGACTTGACCAATCTCTTCTGGGGTCAGCGAGGACTGAGCGACCTTCTTGAGCCCGAGCTCTGCGTACTCGGCAGCGAGCTCTTTGGAGCTCAAACCGATTTGTTTGGCCACGGTGTGGAGGCGGGTCTTCGCGGCGAAGCTGTCCCTGTCTACTTTTTGGGCAAATGCTGCCGCCGCGGAAAGCGGGTTTTCAGTTGTAGTTTTTGCGTTTTCGTTCTTCTTGGTTTCAGTCTTTTTAGTCGCCATGCGGTGACGTTCTCCTGACAAAATCAGCGGCACAATCCCCGGGCGCAGGCAACAAGATTTCTGTAACTGTTGTTTCAAACGTCTACTCGTTACCGCCGCCGCACGAGGGAGCCGGAATGTATGGTGCTTTATTTAGTTTTCTTCCGTCCATTCTGGCACAACTTTGCTCTCGTCTGTGCTTTGCCGAACGCTCTTGTGATCTATCCTGTTGACCATGGCGGAAATCGATGAGCGCACTGGGGGGCCTGAGGAAGGCGCAGACGCCACTGCGGAAGTCGCCAAACCTGTGGACACACCGCACACAGTGGCGCAGGCACGAGCGCTTAATGAACCATCAATCAAAGATTTGTTCATCACGAGCGTTCCCCTGTCGCTGGCCTTTGCGCTCTCAAGTTCCGATCTTCCGCATTACCCCGGCCAGTATGTGTTGGTAGGTATTTGCATCGTCTTGACGGTTGCCGCGGGCATAAACGTTGTTCGCAAAAAGCCGAAGCTCATTCAGGCCGCGCCCGAAGAATTCAAGTCGGGCGACTACTCTTCGCTTGCGTACATCGGGCCGTTTCTTCCCATTGCACTGCCTCCCGTCCTGTGGGGCATGGACGACCTTGGACTCCTCCCAGATGTGACCGTCTCCCCTATCCTTTTGAGCGTCGTGAAGGCAATCTACTTGGTCCCGGCCTTCTCCCTAGGCGCGTGGGCAAGTCTGAATGGCCCCTACCGCGTGGGGCGCAGGAGGATCCGCAAGACTTTGGAGTCCACTTCGCTTGAGGGAATCACTGTCACCACGCTCGATGCAGTGACAAAGCATGCAGACATCATTTCGTGTCTTGTGGCCGCAGGTGCGGTGGAGGGAAACATGGTGACCGCGGCACGCCTTAGCAAACTGTTGGGTGCCACGCCAGAGTTGGAAGAGCGCCTACGAGAGCTGGAAAAGGTCGGTGTGGTGAAGCTGCGCGGTGTGCGCCATTCCGATAACACTCGCACGTGGGATGTCACGCTGACCGAGTTGGGTGTGCGGAGCATGCATGAGGCGCGGACGCGTTAGTTGGGGGCTGGGGCCGCTAAGGCTTGGGCCGCGCATTTTGCCAAATAGTGCGCTGAAATGGGGTGGTTTTGGCGGCATATTTGGCAAATTGCGCCAACGCGGTGCAAATACGGCATCAGCGAAAGAGAAAGCGAAAGAGAGGGGACGCCAAGCACGAGGAAAGCCCGCACTCGCCAAGCGAGTGCGGGCTAAAAAGCTAGATGCTTTACAGGTTCGGGAACCAGATGGAGATCTCGCGCTCTGCGGACTCTGGGGAGTCGGAACCGTGGACGACGTTCTCGCCAACGGTCAGAGCGAAGTCACCGCGGATGGTCCCCGGGGTGGCCTTGGAAACTGGGTCGGTGCCGCCGGCCAGCTGACGCCACGCCTCGATGGCGCGCTCGCCCTCGACAACGCCGGCAACGAGCGGTGCGGAGGTGATGAAGTCAACGAGCTCGCCGAAGAATGGCTTGTCCTCGTGCTCTGCGTAGTGCTTCTTAGCGGTAGCCTCGTCTGCAACGCGCAGATCCATAGCAACCAGCTTGAGGCCCTTGCGCTCGATGCGGGCAATGATCTCGCCGATGTGGCCGTTCTTAACGCCGTCCGGCTTGATGAGAATGAGTGTACGTTCAGTCATGGGTGACATAGTACTAAAGCAATGGCGCATCGTCTTGCGCTAGGGGGTTTAAGTGAGCTGTCGCACGATTTCCTCGGCGTGCTCGTATCCCACCCCTTTAAACCACAGCTGAACTTGCTTGACCGCCGTGCCAAACTGACCGTTGTCAAGCAGGCGGCGAAGCTCCTCACACTGGGATTCGTCAAGGTCTTCCACAGAGACCGCAGCGGCTGGCTTAGCCGATTGCATAAGCCCCAGAACGAGGAACACGGCTGCAGCAACGAGGGCCACGAGGGGCGCCCACGGCTGGCCGGTCATGGCACGCAAGATGAGGGCAGCGATGCAGCCCAAGGCCGCCAATGCGAAGTAGAGATAGCGCATGGTTGCTCAGTTTACGGCGAGACTAGCCGCGGCGCTGCGGGAGCGTGGCGTCGCCAGCAAAGAACTTGGGACCAATCCACAGCATCACGTAGACCAAGGCCACGAGGACGGGGACCTCTACCAAGGGACCCACCGTACCAGCGAGGGCTTGGCCGGAAGCCGCGCCAAAAGTGCCAATGCAGACGGCGATGGCCAGCTCGAAGTTGTTGCCGGCGGCAGTGAAGGACACGGCAGCCGCCTGCGCGTAGTTCATGCCGCTTAGCTTGGCCGTCACCAGCGCCACGCTAAACATCACCACGAAGTAGAGGAAGAGTGGAATTGCCACCTTCACCACGGACCATGGTTCAGAGGAGATCTGCTTTCCTTGCAGGGCAAAGAGCAGGACGATGGTGTAGAGCAAGCCGATGAGAGCCAGCGGCGAGATGCGTGGGATGAAGACGTCGTTGTACCACTGACGCCCCTTGAACTTCTCCCCCAGGATGCGGCTTAGCACGCCTGCCAGCAGGGGGATACCGAGAAATAACAGAACTGAGGTCACAATTGCCCAAAAGCTGAACTCGGCGGAGGTGGTTTCAAGGCCCAGCCAGGAAGGAAGAATGTGGAGATAAAACCAGCCCATGACACCAAACATGAAAACCTGGAACACGGAGTTGATGGCCACCAGCACTGCGGTGGCTTCGCGGTCGGCACAGGACAGATCAGTCCACACCAAGACCATGGCGATACAGCGGGCAAGGCCGACGATGACGAGGCCGGTGCGCAGCTCGGCGTCGTTAGGCAGGAACAGCCACGCCAGGGTGAACATCACCAGCGGGCCCACCAGCCAGTTGAGAATGAGCGAGACCGTCATCAAGCGCTTGTCGGCCGCGATTTCAGCAGCCTTGTCATAGCGAACCTTGGCCAGCGGCGGGTACATCATGACGAGGAGGCCAAGCGCGATGGGAATGGAGATGCTGCCTACCTTGACGCTATCGAGGGCGTCGGAAAGCCCCGGCGCGGCATTGCCTAACAGAAGACCGAACCCCATCGCGAGCAAGATCCACAACGGCAGGAAGCGGTCAAGAATTGACAGTTTCACGGACATTTTCTCCGCGGCTTGAGTGGTCACAGCTTACCTTTCATATCGATTCCTATCGATATGAACATAAGCCGTTCTATCGACAGCCGTCAATATATAATGGGTGCATGCCCTCCCCCAACCAAGAATGCTGCGCACTGGGCGCGAATCCGCTAACTGCCGAAGAAGCGCAGAAGTACGCCCAGCTATTCAAAATATTGGGCGACCCCGCCCGCCTAAGCCTGCTTTCCCAGCTGGCGACGGAAGGCTGCGGACCAGTCAGTGTCAATGACCTCACCAAATCTAGCAGGCTCAGCCAGCCCACCGTATCCCATCACCTAAAGAAACTCACCGAGGCCGGACTGCTCACGAAAGAACGCACCGGCCGCACCGTCACCCATACAGTTGTGCCCGCAGCCTTTGCAGAGCTGCGGGCAGTGCTCGACCTAGGTTAGTCGCTCCAACCGGCACAAACAGCGGCACCCACAGCCCCTCCACCAAATGGAACTTATGCATTTTCCGTAAAGGTACCCCTTTGCGCCACCCCCACCGCACACTAAGGTTAGCTTTACCTACGTTAGGTGTGCTTAATTTATTCACGCCAGTGAGATCCATTTTCGGCTCTTCCCACTGACACTTTAAGTTTTCATCTTCGTTCTCTCCCAAGGAGGATCAATGACTTCTCGCCGTGGCACATTTCTCGCCGCATTAGTGACAGCTTCTCTTATTCCGCTTGCGCCACCTGCTCTGGCTATCCCCGCCACGGACGGCCACCTGACCTGGGGAATCCGCGCCAGCTTCAACAACTACACCGGCGGTGCCACCTTGGTCAAAGATGGCGCCACGCGCAAAGGCAACGCTTTCGAATTCGAACTCACCGACCTCACTGTCGATAAGGCAGCGAAGCGAACCGAAGCGCAATTCAACGGCACGGTGGTCTACCGAAAGTACTGCAAAAACGCATCGAACCCGCTCGAAGGCCACTGCGACCTCGATCTCCACTTCGAGGATCCCAAGGTCGTGCTCGCTCCGGAAGAGTCGTATCTCGAAGCGACGGTCAGCTCACGCCAATACCTCTCCGGCACTACCTACGCCCCTGAAAAGCCGGTAAAAATTGCGAAGCTCCAACCTCAATCGGCAACGCTGCGAGAAGCCAACGGCCGCGTCGATTGGTCGAATATTGCATCGACGCTAACCCCCGAGGGAAACACCATGTTCAGCAAGTTCTACACTGACGGCGAAGGCCTCGACCCAGTCTCCTTGAGCTATGCCGGTGAGGCCGCTCCGCTCAATACGTCTGGGCCAACGCTGTCTACCGCGCAATGGGACTCGAAGGCAAAGTACGACGATGGCGTTCACCAGCTTTTTGAAGCCGGCCAGAACATCATCGTCTCCATGCCCAACGGACACGGTTTTGCGCTCCTCAACTCGGAGCTTAAAGAGCTCGCTTCCCGCCGCGCAGCCACGACCAACCGCAACATCGTGACCTTCGATTCCCAGCATTCGGTGCTTTACTACGGCGAGGGCAACGACTTAAAGGCAGTCGACGTCAGCGCCGATTCATTGTCCGAACCACGCACCGTCTTCACTGCTTCCCAACCCATCTACGCCGTGGGATACCACCCAGCGACTGACACCGTAGCCGCTGTAGCTACCGGCAAGGACAATTCCTTTACCAGCGCAGCTTTGGTCACCGGTACCCAAGGTTCGTTCCACGAAGCAGAGCTTCCCGACGCCGCGCAGCTCTTTGGCGATACCCCAGCTTCCGGCGGCAGCGGCGCATGGGGCGATATTATTAACGCCAAAGACAACGCGGAACTCGTGCCCATGGAAGATGGAACTTTCTTGTACAACGGCGCCGTTGACATCATGCTCGACAACGAGGACAAATCCGCGAAGGGGCTGCTCTATTCAATCAAGCCCTCCGCTACTGAGGTCGGTGACCGAGCAAAGTTTATGAAGGGCTCACGCCACGGCGACAACACTTTGTACATGAAATCATTGGTTAGCGATGGCTCCACCATCTACCGCTTTGACAAGAATCCGTTCCCGGCTTCTGCCGTGGCACAGATCCTGCGCTACGACGCTACCCAGCGCGATGTAGTAGCCGTAACCAAGCCCACGCGCTCAGTGCTCCCGGGCTGGGCATCGCTAGCTTTCGACGCCGAAGGCACGCCGATTCAACAAAATGGCGCAACAGGGGATCTCAACTGGCTCAAGCCGGGAACGTTTGAGACCACTGCTTCCTTCACCCTTCCAAACGGCCGCGAAACAACCAACGTGGCCAATGGCTCATTCATCGCCCGCAAGGACGGAGCCATTTTTGTCCCCACCCTCGATGAATCGCGCGGAGATTATGAGGAGTATTATGTGCTGCGCCGCGTGGATACTGCGGCCAAAGAACAGGCCCCGCAGCCGGTACCTCCGACTGAAAGCTCCCCGCAGCCAACGCCTCCAACTGAAGGCCCCAAGGAAAAGTCAAAGAACCCGGATCATAAAGACAAGAAGCCTTCGCCTTCCTCTTCAGCAGGGACTCCTCTCGCAGTACTGCTAGGCCTCTTTGCGGCAATCGCCGTTGCAGTCGGTGCTATCAAGCCGCTGCACTCATTCCTTCTCCAGGTCCAGCGAACGCTGGGGCTTTAACCAGATAAAGCCTGGTTATGCAAGCAAAAGACGTCCTGCGTGAATCCCTGAAGGACACGTAGGACGTCGTCTGTGCTTAAACTCGCAACACTTAACTCGACTTATTGAGGTGCTGCGTAGTGAGGTAGCCACGCTTCATGCGCTCGACGATGATGCCGCGCATATAGGAGGCCATCAGCCACAACAGGCCGAAGATAATCATGATGGCGGCGATGGACCAGTGGATCATAAAGCCTAAGACGATTGCCAGCACGTGCAGCGCAATCATGGCGTTGACAATCCACGGCTTGTTCATAAACGCGAAGCTCACCAAGAGAATCACGGCCATGCCGATGACCACCGAGTAATTGAAAGGCGTCCACAAGGTGCCGTCATAGAGCTTGTAGAGCAGCGGCAACGCGAGCACCAGCGTGAGCAGCTCCATGGTCAGGGAGCTGGCCACAACCATTCCGCCGAACTGCTTCAGCGGGTCCTTGACCGGGGCCTCACCTAGGCCAAGGGGGCTGATTTCCTCAGCGGGGACACTGTTGGGCACCCTGTTGGGCACACTGTCGCGGCGAGAGTCACTCATGCGGGATCCTTTCCAAACATCGCGCGGGCGTCGCCAGCGGTGACGACTGAACCCGTGATGACGATACCTGAGCCGGACTGAACTTCCGCATCCTCCGCAAGCTCCACTGCTTGCGCGTAGGCACCGGGCAGATCAGGCTCCACGTAGACGCGCTCCTCGCCGAAGATATCGCGAGCAAGTTCCGCAAGCTCATAGGCATCACGTGCACGAGGTGAAGAATTCTGCGTGATGACAACCTCCGTCAGGTAAGGCTCCAACGCGGTGAGGATGCCTTCGGCGTCCTTGTCCTCGAAGATGCCGAGCACGCCGATGAGACGTGCGAAGTCGAAGTCGCGATCCAGTGCCGCACCCAACGCCTTGGCGCCGTGCGGGTTGTGGCATGCATCGATGAAGGTCGTGGGGCTGGTGCGCACGCGCTCTAGGCGGCCGGGCGAAATAGCCTTGGCAAAACCAGTGCGCACGGTGGCAATATCGAGCGGTTTGCCAGACGATGCCCCGAAAAAGGCCTCGACCGCAGCCAGCGCCACGCCCGCATTCTTGGCTTGGTGCTCGCCGTGCAGCGGCAGGAAGACGTCCTCGTAGAGGCCGCCCAAGCCCTGAATGTTCAGCTGCTGGCCGCCGACCGCGATGCGGGACTCCAGCACGGCGAACTCGCTGCCGGAGCGCGCCACACCCGCGCCGACCTCCACCGCGCGGTTCAGGATCACCGTCATGGCTTCCTGCTCCTGCTCGGCGATGATGGCGATGTTCTCACGCGGGGCCAACACATCGTCCGCATCGACGTCGCGTGCCTTGATGATGCCGGCCTTCTCCCCCGCGATCTCGGCGAGGGTATCGCCTAGGTAGTCGGTGTGGTCCAAGCCCACCGGCATGATGACGGAGACCTCGGCGTTGACCACGTTGGTGGCATCCCAGGTGCCGCCGAGGCCGACCTCGACCACGGCGACGTCGACAGGCGCATCAGCGAAAGCCGCGTAGGAAATCGCCACGAGCACCTCAAACTTGGACATCGGGATGTCGGACTGCGCGTCCACCATCTCCACATAAGGCTTGATCTCATTCCAGATACGCACGAAGTCACGCGGGTGAATCGAGCGGCCATCGATGCCTATGCGCTCGGTGACCAGCTGTAGGTGCGGGCTCGTCACCAATCCGACGCGACGGTGGAAGGCACGCAGCAAGGAGTCGATCATGCGGGAAGTCGAAGACTTGCCATTCGTGCCCGCGACGTGGATGACCTGGAAGGACTTCTCCGGGTTACCCAGCAAATCCATCAACGCCTGGATGCGTTCCAGACTCGGAGCGATCTGGGTTTCGGGCGCGCGGGCGTTGAGCTCGGCGTCGACAAGCGCTAGCGCTTCCAGTTCCTCCGGGCTGACCTCGATGGGAGCGGCTTCCTCGTACTCGTCTGCCGCGCCCATGCCGAGGTTGAGCTGCAGGCCGGACTCCGTGATCTCCACGGGTCCGCCCTCAGTGCCCTCCTGCAGGGCGTCGACGAGTTCGTATTCCTCGCGATCTTCTCGCTTGCCCACTACTTAAGTGCCTCCAAGCGTGCGGTGATACGGTCGACTTCTTCCTGTGCCACCTGCTGGCGGGTGCGGATCTTCTCCACGACCTCGTCCGGAGCCTTGGTTAGGAAGGACTCATTAGCCAGCTTCTTGCCGGTCTGCTCGAGCTCCTTATTTGCCTTGGCCAGATCCTTTTCCAGGCGCTTGCGCTCGGCCTCGACGTCGACTGCGCCGGAGGTATCCAGTGCGACCTCGACGGTGCCCTGGGACAGGCGAACCTCGATGGAGGCGGACGCGGTGAAGTCCTCGCCCGGAACCGTGGTGTTAGCAAGGTTGCGCACCAAATTTTCCTGGCTTACAAGGTCCACCGAGGCGAAGTCCAGGCGACCTGGAACCTTCTGGGAAGGCTTCACGCCCTGATCAGAGCGGAAGCGGCGCAGCTCGGTGATGAGCTTGTCGGCGTCCGCGATGCGGCGTGCGGCAACCTCGTCGGTGGCCACGCCACCGTTGGTATCAGCCGCGGTTGGCCACGGGGCAATCACGATTGACTCGCCGCCGGTAAGTGCCTTCCACAGGACCTCGGTGACGAAAGGCATGGTCGGGTGCAGCAGGCGCAGGACGACGTCGAGGACGCGGCCCAAGACGATCTGGGTGTTGTGGCCGGTCAGCCGCTCCGCGTCTGACGTATCTGCCGAATCGACGTCGCGCGGAATCTGGGACTTGGCAATCTCCAGGTACCAGTCACACAGCTCATCCCAGATGTAGTGATAGAGCAGCTCATTAGCCTTGGAGAACTGGTAATCGTCCAGGTAGGCGTCAAACTTGACGCGCACCTCTTCGGCGCGGTCCAGGATCCAGCGGTCAGCGTCGGTCAGCTCCTCGCGGGCCGGCAGCTCCGCCACGCCAGCGCCGTTCATGAGCGCGAACTTGGTGGCGTTGAACAGCTTCGTGGCAAAGTTACGCGAAGCCGCAGCGGCGTCGGAGCCCAGCGGCAGGTCGACACCCGGGTTGGCGCCACGGGCCAGGGTAAAGCGCAGGGCATCTGCACCATAGTCGCGTACCCAGTCCATCGGGTCGATGCCGTTGCCCAGGGACTTCGACATCTTGCGGCCCTGCTCATCGCGAACCAAGCCGTGCAGGTAGATGTCGTGGAAAGGAATCTGTGGGCGGCCATCGCGCGCGGAGCCATCACCAGCGTTGAGCAGCTCTGGGGTCTGGACGCCAGCGAAGGTGCCGAACATCATCATGCGGGCGACCCAGAAGAACAGGATGTCGTAGGCGGTAACCAGCACGTTGGTTGGGTAGAACTTCTCCAGGTCCGGAGTCTTTTCCGGCCAGCCCAGGGTGGAAAATGGCCACAGCGCAGAGGAGAACCAGGTGTCCAGCACGTCCGGGTCCTGCTCGTAGCCTGCTGGCGGCTCCTCGTCAGGGCCGACGCAGACGATATCGCGGTTGGTGTTGCCCTCGGCGTCGGTGGTCTCCGGGCCGTACCAGATCGGGATGCGGTGACCCCACCACAGCTGGCGGGAGATGCACCAGTCGTGCATGTCATCGACCCACTCGAAGTAACGCGGCTCGAGGGAGGTCGGGTGAATCTTGGTATCGCCCTCGCGCACGGCTTCGCCGGAGTACTTGGCCAGCTTTTCTACCGCCACGAACCACTGCAGGGAAAGGCGCGGCTCGACCGGCTCGCCGGAGCGCTCCGAGTGGCCCACGGAGTGGACGTAGGGGCGGATTTCCTTGACGATGCGACCCTGCTCGGCGAGAGCTTCACGGATGGCGACTCGCGCTTCCTCGCGGGTCAGGCCATCGAACTTGGTGTTCGTGTTCGCGATGTGGCCGGTGGAGTCCATGATGGTCGGCATGTCCAGGTTGTGGCGCAGGCCCATCTGGTAGTCGTTCGGGTCGTGGGCCGGGGTGATCTTCACGGCACCGGTACCGAACTCCATGTCCACGTAATCATCAGCGATGACCTTGAGCTTGAGATCCTCGCGGAAGGGGTGGGCAAACTCCTGCCCCACCAGGTCCTTGTAGCGCTCGTCGTCGGGGTGGACGGCAATCGCGACGTCGCCAAGCATGGTCTCCACACGGGTGGTGGCCACGATGAGGTGCGGCTCGTCGTCGTTTAGCGAGCCGTAGCGGATGGATACGAGCTCGCCCTCGACGTCCTTGTACACGACCTCAATGTCAGAGACCGCGGTTTCCAGCACCGGGGACCAGTTGACCAGGCGGTGGGCCTGGTAGATCATGCCGGCGTCGAAAAGCTGCTTAAAGATGGTCTGGACCGCGCGGGACAGCCCCTCGTCCAGGGTGAAGCGCTCCCGGGACCAGTCCACGGAGTCACCAATGGCACGCATCTGCTTCTGGATGGTGCCGCCGTATTCTTCCTTCCATTCCCAGACCTTGGAGATGAATTCCTCACGCTCGTAGTCCCAGCGCTTTTTGCCCTCGGTCTCCTTCAGCTTGGCCTCGACCTTGGTCTGGGTAGCGATACCCGCGTGGTCGGCGCCCGGCAGCCACAGGGTGGCATAACCTTGCATGCGCTTGCGGCGAATGATGGAGTCGATGAGGGTGTGGTCTAGGGCGTGGCCCATGTGCAGCTGGCCGGTCACGTTGGGTGGCGGCAGCACGATGGAATAAGGCTCTGCCTCGCTGGTGGCATCCGGGGTGAAGTAGCCTGCTTCCACCCAGGACTCGTAAAGGTCCTTTTCTACCGCCTGCGGCTCCCAGGACTTCGGAAGCGCGTCAGCACGGTTAGTGCCTACTAGTTGCTCTTTATCTACAGCGTTGTTCTGCTCAGTCACCCGGACAAGTCTACCCTGTCGGTCAACTGGCTTTTTCACCCCCATTGGGCGAAAACGGCACCGCGGGCGCCGACGGCTGAATACATTGTCTGTCATGTCTTCACATTCTGGAACTTCCCCGGCGCGCCTGCGTACTCGTTTCTTTGCCAAGGCGAAGGCTAAGGGCGCACCCTTTTCTTGTTTGACCAGCTATGACTGCATGACCGCCGCGGTATTCGATGAGGCGGGAATCGACTTGCTTTTGGTGGGCGATTCCTTGGCCAACGTGGTTTTGGGCCGCGAGACCACGCTCTCGCTGACCATGGAGGAGATGATTCCGCTCACGCGCGCGGTGGTTGAGGCCACCTCCCGCAGCTTCGTGGTGGTGGATCTGCCTTTTGGTTCCTATGAGGAATCCCCGGCGCAGGCTTTGCGCTCGGCGGTGCGCATGCTGAAGGAGACGGGCGCGCAGGCGGTCAAGATTGAGGGTGGCAAGGAGATTGCGCCGACGATTTCCGCTTTGGTTGCCGCGGGCATTCCGGTGTGCGCGCACATCGGGTTCACCCCGCAGTCGGTGCATGCGCTGGGTGGTTTCGTAGTGCAGGGCCGTGGCGAGGCGGCGGGGCCTTTGCTTGCCGACGCCCAGGCTGTTGCCACCGCAGGCGCCTTCGCCGTGGTCCTGGAGATGGTTCCGGCTGAGCTCGCGGCGCAGGTGACCAAGGAGGTCTCCATCCCCACCATCGGCATCGGCGCGGGCAATGCCTGCGATGGGCAGATTCTGGTCTGGACCGATGCTTTTGGCATGGGCGCGGGCAAGACGCCGCGCTTTGTGCGCCAGTACGCGGACTTGCGCACCGTGCTTTCCGACGCCGCCCGCGCCTATGCCGCCGACGTGGCTGAGCGTAAGTTTCCAAACGAGGCAGAGTCCTTTAGCGACTCTGTGAAAGAAGGTTAAGTAACCGTGCAGGTATTCACTACTAAAAAAGAACTCGTTGAGTTTCGTGCGCAGCAGGATGGTCAACGCCGCAGCGTGGGTCTCGTGCCCACGATGGGCGCGCTGCATGCAGGCCATGGCTCGCTGATTAAGGCGGCGCGGGAAGCTAACGACGTCGTCGTGGTCTCAGTCTTTGTCAATCCGCTGCAGTTTAGCGATTTGGGCGAGTGCGACGACTTCCGGAACTATCCACGCAACGTGGAGGCAGACGCGGCCTTCGCGGAATCACTAGGCGCCGATGCTGTCTTCGCCCCGAGCGTGGAGGAGATGTACCCGAGTGGCACCCCGCTAGCGTGGGTACGCACCGGGGCCATGGGTGAGGTGCTGGAAGGCTCCTCTCGGCCAGGGCACTTCGACGGCGTGGCTACCGTGGTCTCAAAGCTGTTTAATCTGGTGCGCCCCACCCGCGCATACTTTGGGCAAAAGGATGCCCAGCAGGTAGCGGTGCTGCGCCGGATGGTCGCAGACTTGGACTTCCCCGTTAAGCTGGTGGCTGCGCCCATCGTGCGCGCAGCGGATGGCTTGGCTGAGTCGAGCCGCAACCAGCGCCTAAACGATGCCGAGCGTACGCAGGCCCTTGCACTCTCGCGCACCCTCTTTGGTCTGCGGGACGGCAAGTTCAACTCCGTGGAGGAAGCATCCAAAGCCCTAGATGCAAGCGATGGCGTGCGAGTGGATTACCTCACGGTGGTGGATCCACAAACGCTTAAGCCGGTGGACGTTAGTGCCCGCCCGGCTCTAGCGCTGGTTGCCGCACACGTGGGCCCGGTGCGGCTTATCGATAATCTCGAGCTCTAGCCCTCTTACTTGAGAAGGTGCTGGACTGCCTCACGCTCGGAGCGCAGCTCCTCCACGTTGGCCTGGATGCGCTCCTTTTGGAAATCGCTGAGTTCCAGCCCCTGGACGATCTCCCAGGTTCCGTTCTTGGCCACGGTGGGGAAGCCGAAGATGAGGCCCTCGTCCACGCCATAAGAGCCGTCAGAGACTACGGCTGCGGTGCGCCAGTCTTCGGTGCCGTGGATCCAGTCATGCATGTGGTCCACCGCTGCGGAGGCAGCAGAGGCAGCGGAAGAGTGACCGCGCACCTCGATGATCTCTGCTCCACGGTTAGCCACCTTGGGGATCATCTCGCCGGTGTACCAGTCCTGATCCACTTCCTCGTTGACGTAGGTGAGATCTGGGAACTGGGTGGCGGAGTGGTTGCCCCATACGGCAACCTTGGTGAACTCAGCGGTGGGGCGGCTCGTCTTGAGCGAGAGCTGGCTCAGGGTGCGGTTGTGGTCCAGACGCATCAACGCGTTGAACTGGCTCGGGTCAAGGTCCGGCGCGCTGTTTGCTGCGATGAAGGCGTTGGTGTTTGCTGGGTTGCCCACGACGAGCACGCGGACGTCGCGTGCAGCGTTGTCGTTGATAGCCTTGCCCTGGACCGTGAAAATGGCACCGTTTGCCTCAAGCAAGTCGGCGCGCTCCATCCCCTTGGAACGCGGGCGTGCACCAACCAAGAAGGCAGCCTTGGTGTCCTTGAAAGCTACGTCCGGATCATCGGTGACGGTGATGCCGCGCAGAAGCGGGAAGGCGGAGTCGGCCAGCTCCATGGCAACGCCCTCTGCAGCGCCGACGGCCTGCGGGATCTCCAACAGCGCGAGCTCTACTGGGGTGTCCTTGCCGTAGACGTCGCCAGCAGCAATACGCCACAAAAGTGAGTACGCAATGTTGCCGGCTGCACCGGTGACGGTGATCTTCACTGGTTGATTAGCGGCCTGGGTCATGTTCAGTCCTCCTAAGGAAAAGCGGTGCCAGAAATGGCGTTCTTCAATCCCCACACTAGCCCTCTTTTGCCCGAACGTGTCGTGGACAACTCCCCTCTTTCGGAGTCATCCTTAATCACAATTTCCACCAAACTACCCCCGAATGTCCCGCAGTTCGCGACTTTATTCTTACTTGAATCTCGGAAATGTTTGTTTTTCGGCACTATAGGAGGAGGAAAAGAGAAGAATCTGGGAAAGATTCGTACTGACATAGGACATCAAGGACGTAAAAATTATGACCATGGACGCCACTGATTCGGCTTCGACCGATTCCGTCGGCACCGCCGAACTCTCAGGCTCCGTCGAGCGAGTCATCGACGTAGCCATCGAGCAGTTTTCTGAGTTGGGTTTTGCTGACGCAAAGTTGGACAATATCTCCCGCCTCGCTGGCATGTCCAAGCGCATGATCCACTACCACTTCGGCGACAAGAAGGGGCTCTACCAGCAGGCTCTGAGCACGGCCGCGCGGCGCCTCAACCCGCCGGCGGGTTCTCTCGACATTGATTCAGCCGTCCCAGTAGAAGGCGTCCGCACGCTAGTTGACTGGCTGTTCAAGCAGCACGTTGAGCACCCTGAAGCAATCCGCATGATGACCATGGAAACCTCCACAGGCGCTTTGGAGACGGGCCAGGCGCTCATCGACGTCTCTGAAGTCTCCCTGCACCTCGACAAGCTACTCATGCTGGGTCAGGATTCCGGTGCGTTCCGCCCGGGTATTTCCGCCAATGACATCTTCACGCTCATTGCGTCGCTAACGATGTACCGCGTAACCAACCGTTCAATGATGCAGAACCTGCTGGATATCGACATGCACAGCCCAGAAAACACCGAGGGTATGCACCGCATGGCGGTCGACGCAGTCTTGGCTTTCCTCACCGCAAACATCCCGGACTCGGGGTACAGCTCTTATCTGTCCACGGGAGCCTCGGTGGAAGACAACGACTCAATCCCACAAGATATCTACTCCAGCGACGAAGACCAGAGCAGGTCTGACATCTACACCTAAACCTTTGCTCTTTAGCTTTATGCCTAAAGGGCCGCAGATCTTAAGTGATCTGCGGCCCCTTAAAGCCATCTGCCCTTAGGCGGATTCCTTTTCAGCGTCGGTGTAGACAAAGCTTGGCTCATCTTCACCCTTCACGCAGGCTTCGGTGATGTGGACCGCAGTGATGTCTTCGCGGTCAGGCAATTCGTACATGATGGGTACCAGCAGCTCTTCCATGATCGCGCGCAGACCACGCGCACCGGTCTTACGCTCGAGCGCGAGCTCCGCGATAGCACCTAATGCCCCGTCCTCGAAGACGAGCTCCGCGCCGTCCATCTCGAACAGGCGCTGGTACTGCTTAACCAGTGAATTCTTCGGCTCGACCAAGACCTTGACCAAGGACTCGCGGTCAAGGTTATCCACGGTAGCCACAATGGGCAGACGGCCGATGAACTCAGGAATGAGGCCAAACTTCACGAGGTCCTCAGGGCGGACCTCGGAGAAGAGGTCGAGCTTCTCGCGCTCGTCCGCAGTCTCCAGCTTGGCGCCAAAGCCCACGCCCTTCTTGCCCACGCGCTCCGCGATGACCTTATCCAGGCCTGCGAACGCACCGGCGACGATGAAGAGAATGTTGGAGGTATCCAGCTGGATGAACTCCTGATTGGGGTGCTTGCGCCCACCCTGCGGCGGAATCGCAGCGACGGTGCCCTCGAGGATCTTCAGCAGCGCCTGCTGCACACCCTCGCCGGAGACGTCACGCGTGATCGAGGGATTCTCAGACTTGCGGGAAATCTTGTCCACCTCGTCGACGTAGATGATGCCGCGCTGTGCGCGCTCCACATCAAAGTCCGCCGCCTGGAGCAGCTTGAGGAGGATGTTTTCCACGTCCTCGCCCACGTAGCCCGCCTCGGTAAGGCTGGTTGCGTCCGCAATGGCAAACGGGACGTCGAGCATGCGCGCCAGAGTCTGCGCCAGGTAGGTCTTACCGGAACCGGTGGGACCAAGCAGCAAAATGTTGGACTTAGCAATCTCTACGTCCTCATCTTCGACCTTCTTGCGGCGCCCTTCAAGGCCCGCGGTCTCTTCTACCTTGATGCGCTTGTAGTGGTTGTACACAGCCACTGCAAGCACACGCTTAGCCTGATCCTGGCCTATGACGTACTTGTCGAGGAAGGAAGAAATCTCCGACGGACGGGGAAGTTTTACTTCCTTGTCCGCGGTCTCAGCAGCCGCAGCGGCGCCGAGCTCTTCTTCGATAATCTCGTTGCACAGCTCAATGCACTCATCACAGATGTAGACACCGCCGCCGGCGATGAGCTTTTTCACCTGCTTCTGGCTCTTGCCACAGAAGGAACACTTGAGCAGGTCAGCGCTTTCTTGCATACGTGCCATTAAGGTCTTTCCACTCGCTTTTCTTCAACTTGAGGTGGGCGGATTCCGATGCGGAGAGTACTCGTATCCTGCACACCCAGAAGGCGCGTCCCACAGATATCTCCACCTTAGTAAATCAACACGACACGACCCTCATTCATTCCTCCGCGTGGCGCAGCCTCAACCTTTGGTTAAGACCCCTCCAAGGCCGGTCCTGAATTTAAAAAGCTGCTCCGTAGACATAGACCAAGCTGTCCAGCACTTTGTCCGCAAGCAATCAGGACCTCCCCAAAAGGCCCTAAGTCATATCTTTAAAACAAACGCAAAGGTTGCAGCACGCATGGATATTCGTAAGCTCGTCGACAGCTCCCCTATGGGATTGCGGCAATGGTCTATCATTTTCATTGCCTTGTACCTCAACGCTCTCGACGGCTATGACATGGTCGCGATGGCATTCGGCGCCGGCCAGGTGACCGAAGCCTTCACCTTGAGTGACGTCCAGCTCGGCTGGCTGCTCTCCGCCGCCCTCATCGGCATCGGCCTGGGTTCCCTCTTCCTTGCCCCGACTGCCGACCGTGTGGGCCGTACACGCCTTATCACCATCTCGCTCTTCATCGACTTGGTGGGCCTAGTTGCCACGGTCTTCGCCCCGACTTTCGCTCTGCTCTTCATCTTCCGCGTTCTCACCGGCATCGGCGTCGGCGGCGTGCTCGTCTGCGTCACCGTCTTGGTCAGCGAATACTCGAATCTCCGCTTCCGTGGCCTGGCGGTGGCAATCTATGCCTCCGGCTACGGCCTGGGCGCTTCCTTGTGCGGCGTCATCGCATCGGCCGTGGCGCCGTCCTACGGTTGGCAGGCCATCTTCTGGGTAGGTGCCGGCCTTACCGTCGTCGCCATCGCACTGACCGTCCTCTTCGTTCCCGAGTCCGCTGACTTCCTGGCCGCCCGCGGCCGTATGGACAAGGTTCGCTTCATCGCCGCCAAGTTGGGTCTCAAGGGCGAGGTCACCGTCCGCGCCACCAAGGACGAAGAACCGCGCGCTCCCTTCAAGGACATCCTCTCCCCCTCCTTCGTGCGCACAACCATCAAGCTGTGGCTGGCTTTCTCTTTCGTGATGTTCGCCTACAACTTCACTTCCCAGTGGACCCCGAAGCTGCTCACGGAGGAAGGCCTCACCGCGCAGCAGGGCGTCATCGGTGGCATCATGTTGTCCTTCGGCGGCACCATCGGTGCGCTCATCTTCGGATTCCTCACCACGAAGATCGATGCCCGCCCACTGCTCATCGTGTCGTGCTTGGTAGCCTCCGGCGTGCTCGTAGGGTTCATTTTCTCCACGTCCATCCCGACCCTGATGTTCTCCCTGGGCGTCGGCGTGGGCCTCACCTTGAATGCCTGCATCACCGGCCTGTACACGGTTGCTCCAGAGTCCTACCCGTCTGCACTGCGCACCACGGGTACCGGCGCCGCGATCGGCATCGCACGCGTGGGGGCAACGCTCGCCCCGATCCTCACCGGCTACCTCCTCAGCTCCGGCTGGACTCCGACGGGCCTGTACACACTCGCTGGTGCAACGGCGCTTCTCGCCGCACTTTCCCTCTTCGGTGTGCGCGCCTACTCCGCCAAGATCGCCGATGAAGCTCCAGCTTCTACGCCTGCTGACGCCGCGCTTTCCGACGCCCCTCTCACCAGCCGGGTTTAGCCTCTACGCTGGGAAGGTGGAAACCGCTTTTCATCTTCCCAGCCGAAGGAGACCCCATCATGTTCGACCTGACGAACCAAGTTGCCATCGTTACCGGTGGCGCCGCCGGCATCGGGCGCGGAATTGTATCCGCGCTGCGCGAAGCAGGCGCACACGTCGTCATTGCTGACATCGATCTAGAACACGCCCAAGCTACTGCCGCCGAGCTCGGCGCGGAGACCCTCAAGGTAGATGTCACCGACCGTGAATCCATACGTGAGCTCTACCGCACTGTGGTGGACAAACACAGCCGCATCGACATCGTCTGTTCCAATGCGGGCGTATTCCCCAACTGCCCCTTGGACGAGATGACGGATGAAAAGTGGGAGGCGATGTTCGCCATCAACACCCACGGCACGTTCAAGGTGGTCCAGGAAGCACTGCCTTTTATGCGCAAGCAGAACTACGGCCGCATCGTCATCACGACTTCCATCACTGGTTCCCACACTGGCTTCCCAGGTTGGGCCCACTATGGGGCGTCGAAAGCCGCCCAGCAGGGCTTCATGCGCTCGGCAGCCCTCGAAGTCGCACGTGACAATATCACCATCAACGGCGTACTGCCGGGCAATATCTTGACCGAAGGCCTGGAGGGCCAAGGTCAGCAATACCTAGACCAGATGACTCGCTCGGTGCCGATGCACTGCCTCGGTACCCCTCGCGACATAGGAAATGCCGCCGTCTTCCTTGCGTCTCGTGAAGCAAGCTACATCACCGGCCAGACGCTCATTGTCGACGGCGGCCAAATCCTCCCCGAATCCCCCGAAGCTATCCTTCCTCCCCGTTAGCGGAAGGTAGCGAACTTCTTGACCACCCAGCGGCTCAGAGCCAGAATGATGACGCCCAGCACGATGGAGGCCACGCCAAGTGAGATAAAGAAGGTGTTCTCTGCGGTGGCATCCTCCGGGTTGTAGAAACCAGCCAGGGAGCCAGCCAAGGAGGTACCCATGGCAACGGCCATCATCCACACCGCCATCATGCGGGAGGGGAAGGCACGTGGCGCGACCTTGGTAGCAAGCGCGTTACCAACCGGGGACAGCAAAAGCTCGCCCATGGTGAACAGGAAGAGGATGCCAATGATGGCAAACATCGGCGTGGAATTTGCACCGGTACCGGAGTACGGCAGGAAGAAGAACAAAGAAATACCGATGATGATGTTGGCGGCACCGAACTTCACCGGCGTGGACCACTGACGGTTACCGAGCCTGGTCCACATCGTTGCGAAAACCGCAGAGAAGATCACGATGAAGATCGGGTTGAAGGACTGCACGAGTGACGGCGGAATCTCGATGCCGAAGACGTTACGGTCCAAGCGCACGTCCGCATAGATGGTCATGACGGTGAACTGCTGCTGGAAGATACCGAAGAACAAAACACCAGAGACAAACAGAGGGATAAATCCCAGCAGACGCTTCTTTTCTTCCGCATCAACCAGCTCGGAGAAGTACATCTGGCACCACAATACGATTGCCGCCAACAGAGCAACGGCAGTGACGATGTTGGATAGCCAATCGACCTTGATAACGCCGGTTGCGATGGAAACTACCGCAATTGCCGCGATGCCAAGGACCGCAGCTAGACCGAGCAGCACCTGTTTGCTGCTAGCAGGGTTCGGGACCTCGTGGCCTGCATCCTTGATGGTGGACTTGCGCATCAGGGTGTACTGAATCAGGCCCGCGAACATGCCGATTGCCGCGAGGCCAAAGCCCCAGTGGAATCCCTTCCAGCCCCACATGATCGTTGTGATCAACGGGCCGAATAGAGCGCCGATGTTGACCCCCATGTAGAAAATGGAGAAACCACCGTCACGGCGGGTGTCATCACGGCTATATAGCGAGCCAAGCACCACTTGGGCGGTGGTCTTCACACCGCCGGAACCGATGGCTATGAGAACCAAACCAATCGCCAGACCCGTAACGTCCGGAATAAACGCTAGGGCGATATGACCGAGCATCACCAGGTTCGCGGAGTAGAACAGGGTGCGCTCCGGGCCCAAAATTCGGTCTGCAACCAAAGAGGCCAGAAGGCAGGCCATATAGACCAGACCGCCGTAGGCACCAACCACGGACGTTGCAGCGGTCTTGTCCATGCCCAGTCCGCCATCGGTGACGGAGTAGTACATATAGAGCAAGACGATCGACTGCATGCCGTAGAAGCTGAAACGCTCCCACATCTCGATGCCAAATAGGTTGGCTAGGCCCCACGGATGCCCGAAGAACAGTCTTTCTTCAGACTCCGCTTTGTGTTCTGTCGCACCAGACAACTGCGTATTGTGATCTGACATATAAATAGTTGAGCACTAATTCTCGGTAGCAACAAATCGGTTGGTTGCCCGAAATAATTTTTAAGGCACGCAGCTGCAGAAAATTCCACGTCACGGCCCCGCACTGCGAAAACTTTCACACGCATATTTGCAACCGAAAAGACCGCGAACCGGAGCATCAACTTCTACTTCCGCCGTTCACTCTTGACGACGTAACAAAGCTCGCTTGTGGTTACTCACATAGGTGTTAAACCCACAAACCCATAAACCACCTTGGTAACCGTCACACATCCACCCGTAGGACGGACTTGGGTGATACTCCAAGACCTATAGAACTGAAAAGATTAAAGCCCTTGCACCACATATACGGTGCAAGGGCTTTGGCTCAATTACTACGTTTTAAGCGTTGAGCTTACGGTAATCAAAGACGGTATCGATGAGGCCGTACTCTACTGCCTCGTGGGCAGTCAGGATCTTGTCACGATCGGTATCGATGCGAACCTGCTCCGCAGTACGGCCGGTGTGCTCAGCCAAGGTGTTCTCCATGAGGCGGCGCATGCGCTCGATCTCGTTAGCCTCGATCTCTAGGTCAGAAACCTGGCCCTGGGTGCCCTGGGTGCGTGGCTGGTGAATCAACACGCGGGAGTTCGGCAGTGCCGCACGCTTGCCCGGTGCACCGGCAGCCAGCAGGACGGCAGCTGCGGAAGCAGCCTGGCCCAGGCACACGGTCTGCACATCAGGACGTACGTAGCGCATGGTGTCGTAGATAGCCATCAGCGCGGTAAAGGAGCCACCCGGGGAGTTGATGTACATGGTGATGTCGCGATCTGGGTCCTGAGACTCGAGGACCAGCAGCTGCGCCATGATGTCATTCGCCGAGGTGTCATCAACCTGGGTGCCAAGGAAGATGATGCGCTCTTCGAAAAGCTTGGAGTACGGGTTGGTGGTCTTAGAGCCTTGTGCGTTCTGCTCGATGAATTCCGGCAAAACGTAGCGGGAATTAGGTATTTGAAGGTTAGACATAGTGATAATTCTCCTTATTCCCTAGTTGCTAATCGGGCCGTTTACGGACTCGATGACGTGGTCAACGATGCCGTATTCCTTGGCCTGTTGTGCGGTGAACCAACGGTCACGGTCAGAATCCTTGGTGATTTGCTCAAAGCTCTGGCCGGTGTGCTCAGCGATCAGCTGCGCCATTTCACGCTTGGTCTGAGCAAACTGCTCAGCCTGGATGGCGATGTCAGCAGCGGTGCCACCCACGCCAGCGGAAGGCTGGTGCATCATGATGCGAGCGTGTGGCAGAGCGTAGCGCTTGCCCTTAGTGCCGCCGGAGAGCAAGAACTGGCCCATGGAAGCTGCCAAGCCCATGCCATAGGTGGCAATATCGCATGGCGAGTACTTCATGGTGTCGTAAATAGCCATACCCGCCGTGACGGAGCCGCCCGGGGAGTTGATGTACAGGGAGATGTCCCGAGTTGGGTCCTCAGCGGACAGAAGCAGAATCTGTGCGCAGAGCTTGTTGGCGATTTCATCGTCCACCTGGGTTCCCAGGAAGATAATGCGCTCGCGCAAGAGGCGCTCATAGACGCTATCGCCCAGGCTCATACCAGTAGCGGATGAGTTCATTGAAATCTTCTCAGACATTAATGATGCTCCTTCAATTGAAGAATTTTTAACTGGCCCCACCTTACCGACATTCTTCTCAAATTGGGCCCCTGTTCGCTATGAGCGTTGGAAGCGCTACGTCAGCACACACTAAGGTGCTGGGTTAAGATTTACCCATGTCTGTTTCCGAGCTTTCCACTAGCACACAGAATTATTTGAAAGCCATCTGGGGGCTAAAGGAATGGTCATCTGAGCCCGTAACCGCCACACTTATTTCAGCACGGTTAGGGCTCAAACTCTCCTCAGTCTCCGATGCAGTGCGCAAAATGACCAAGCAAGGGTTGGTATCACACACACCTTACGGAGCAGTGGAGCTCACCGGTCGGGGTAGACAGTATGCATTGGATATGGTGCGCCGTCACCGATTGCTTGAATCTTTCTTGGTACAGGCATTGGACTATACATGGGACGAAGTCCATGACGAAGCAGAAAATCTCGAACACGCAGTGTCGGACATGCTGATAGAGCGCGTGGACAAATTCCTCAATTTTCCCAGTAGGGATCCACATGGCGATCCTATTCCCACAGCCGATGGGAACATCACGATTCCTCGTGCACACCGGCTCTCTGACAGCGGAGCACAATCTCAGGTGATCGTTGAACGGATCTCCGATTCCGACCCACAACTACTAGCTTTCCTGAAAGAACACGGCATTGTCACGGGTGCCGTTCTAGACACGCGCGAAGGAGCCCCCTTTTCAGACTCACTCGAAGTTCGAGTATTTGATAGCGCTCCGTGGGTACTGCTCGGGCGCCCGGCTACCGACGCAGTTTTTGTAGCTCCTCATACCCCATAAAGCCATCCCCTCCGCCTAAACCTAAGATTACCTGCGCTTTTAAAATATACGTTGCACCGTAGTTTGCAACTACGCCCACACGTAATTAACCTATCGGATATCACATATCCCACGAATGGCTCAGGCCAGGATGAGCAGGATTGCTATGTCAGACTCACCAGATTTGGTGTACTTTTCGAGCGTTTCTGAAAACACAAAAAGATTTGTGGAACGCCTAGGCAGACCCGCAGTGCGAATTCCACTACGGCCCAAGAAAAACGGAATGATCCAGGTTTCACACCCGTATGTACTCGTCGTCCCCACCTACGGAGGCGGCTCTCTCAAACGCGCGGTTCCTAAACAGGTCATCGCTTTCCTTAACGACCCAATCAATCGATCCTTTATCCGCGGCGTCATTTCCTCAGGAAACACCAATTTCGGTAACGCCTACTGCGTAGCCGGCCAAATCATTTCCGCCAAGTGCCACGTGCCCGAGCTGTATCACTTCGAGCTACTCGGCACCCAAAAAGATATTGACACCGTAAAACAAGGTCTTCACAAGTTTTGGGAACAGCAAGAACACGTCAAAAGATGAAGAACACGTCCGGACCACACAGATTGGACTACACAATGACCCCTCCGCAGACCACACCCGCGCAGCCTGTTGACGCAACCCATCGCATCACCACCGGTGCTAACGACGAGAGCGGCGTTGGTAAGCGCAAAAGTTACCATGCACTCAACGCGCAGCTGAACTTATTCGATTCTTCCGGGAGAATTCAGTTCGACAAAGACATTCAGGCAGCACAGGATTATTTAGCCCACCATGTTGCTCCCCGCATGCGCACATTTAGCTCCACCACGGAACGCCTGGAATGGTTAGTAGATAATGAATACTATGAGCGGGGTTTCCTCGAACTTTACGAGGACGAGTTCCTGTGCGCCATATATGACAGAGCACATCGCGCCCAGCATCGGTTCCGCACATTCCTCGGCGCATTTAAGTTCTTTACTTCCTACGCGCTAAAAACCTTTGACGGCTCAACACTCCTCGAAGGCTACGAAGAACGCGTCACCACCACAGCTCTTTACCTGGCACAAGGCGACAAAGCTCTTGCAGAGAAACTGGTGGACGACATCATGTCCGGACGATTCCAGCCCGCCACCCCTACTTTTCTCAACGCAGGCAAGGCTCAGCGCGGCGAAATGGTGTCTTGCTTCCTCCTGCGAATAGAAGACAACTTGGAGAGCATTGGCCGCAGTGTGAACTCCGCGCTACAGCTATCAAAACGCGGCGGTGGCGTGGCCCTATTGCTAAGCAATCTGCGCGAATCCGGAGCCCCGATCAAAAAGATTGAGAACCAAGCATCCGGCGTAGTCCCAGTTATGAAGATTCTGGAGGATAGTTTCAGCTATGCCAACCAACTGGGAGCCCGCCAGGGCGCTGGGGCTGTCTACCTGCATGCGCATCACCCAGATATTCTTCGCTTCCTCGATACCAAACGGGAAAATGCAGATGAAAAAGTTCGCATCAAGACCCTTTCACTGGGTGTCGTTATTCCGGATATAACGTTTCGCCTGGCCAAAGAGAACAAGGACATGCATCTGTTTAGTCCTTATGACATTGCTCGCGAATACGGCGTGCCCATGTCCGACATGTCTATCACCGAGCATTACGACGAGCTGGTGACCAATCCGCGAATTTCGCACACCACCATCAAAGCCAGGGAGTTTTTCACTACGCTTGCTGAGCTTCAATTTGAATCTGGCTACCCCTATATCCTCTTCGAAGATACGGTCAATCGCTCTAATCCCCTCAAAGGGCATATCAATATGTCCAACCTGTGTAGCGAGATCCTTCAAGTCAACGCGCCATCCACTCTTGACCCATCTGGCAATTACGCCACCATCGGCCAAGACATTTCATGCAATCTGGGTTCGCTCAACATCGCTAAGGCCTTTGAATCACCGGATTTTGGAGCAACTGTAGAAACCGCAGTGCGCGCGCTCACCCAAGTCTCAGAACTTACCGACATCGAAGCAGTTCCTTCCATTGCTAAAGGCAATGAATCCATGCACGCGATTGGTTTGGGGCAGATGAATCTCCATGGTTTCCTTGCTTCCAAACGGATTCACTATGGCTGCGCCGAGGCTTTGGACTTTACCAACTTCTATTTCCTGACTGTGACCTATCATGCGCTGCGCACATCCCATGCGTTAGCGGTAGAGAAAGGTCAGCGATTCCAGGGTTTTGAAGACTCTGCTTATGCCTCCGGCGCATTCTTCGACAAGTATCTCAAACAGGAATGGGTACCTGCCACCAAGCGAGTAGAGCAGCTTTTCCATGAAGCAGGCGTGCGGATTCCTACACGCGAGGACTGGCTGAAATTAAAGAATCAGGTGGCCCGAGACGGAATATATAACGCCTATCTACAAGCAGTTCCACCCACTGGATCAATTTCCTACATCAATGATTCGACTGCATCCATCCACCCGATTGCCTCCAAGATCGAAATTCGCAAGGAAGGCCGCTTGGGGCGCGTGTACTACCCCGCGCCGGGAATGACCAACGACAATGTGGAGTATTTCGAGGACTCTTTCACCGTGGGATACGAGAAAATCATTGATACCTACGCCATGGCCACGCAGCACGTGGACCAAGGCCTTTCTCTGACCTTGTTCTTTACTGCCGACAGCACCACTAGGGATATCAACAGGGCGCAAATCTATGCCTGGAAGGCCGGCATCAAGACCTTGTACTACATCCGTTTACGCCAACCCGCGCTCCAAGGCACTGAGGTCGAAGGCTGCGTCTCCTGCGCTTTGTAGGAGCACTGACCTCCCATCTTTTGCACTACCAATTCACCCGAAAGGAAAAAGTAATGACTTCAGCATCGAACGCTGCTGCGTTAACTAGCATCTCTGTTACGCCTCCGGGCTTCCGCCATGATCCCTCAGCCCGCATCCGCCCCATCAATTGGAACCGTGTGAGTGACGAAAAGGATCTTGAAGTATGGAACCGGCTCACCGCCAATTTCTGGCTGCCGGAGAAAGTGCCGCTTTCTAATGATCTCTCAGCCTGGCAGAAAATGACGCCCTCAGAGCGTAACCTCACCATGCGGGTGTTCACAGGCCTGACCACTCTAGATACCGTGCAGGCTACCGTGGGAGAAATCTGCCAAATTCAAGACGCCCGCACCGAGCATGAGCAGGCCGTTTACACCAACATTGCCTTCATGCAATCAGTTCACGCCCGTTCTTACTCTTCAGTGTTTTCTACGCTAAGCAGCACAAAGGAAATCGACGAAGCCTACCGCTGGGCGGTGAATAATGACCTTCTCCAAGCACGTGCCAAGAAAGTCCTCACACACTATTACGGGCCAGATCCGCTCAAGCGCAAGGTATCATCGACGCTGCTTTCTTCGCTCCTTCTATACGCAGGTTTCTATCTCCCCTTACACTTTTCTGTCCACGCCACCCTGACCAATACGGCAGACATGATTCGCCTCATTCTGCGTGACAAGGCAGTACACGGTTACTACTCGGGATATAAATACCAGCGTGGCCTAGAATCTTCTTCTCCTCAAAGGCAACAAGAGATGAAGAATTTCACCATCTCTTTGCTCGAGGAGCTCTATTCCCTAGAGCTGGAATACTCCGGCGAACTATATGAACCATTAGGACTCATGGACGATGTAGCCGTATTCGTTCGCTATAACGCAAATAAGGCCCTGATGAACTTGGGCTACCCAGATTACTTCCCACCTGAGGAAACGGAAGTTAACCCAGAAATTCTCGCCGCCCTAGCTCCTGGAGCAGATGAGAACCATGACTTCTTCTCTGGTTCAGGCTCCTCCTATGTCATTGGTACCGCTGAAGAAACGAGTGATGATGACTGGGATTTCTAATCCCTTCCCACGACCAGACCAAGGAAGCTGGCTTGAAACCATTGCATTGTTTGAGGCTATTCGTGAAGGAAACCAACCTGCGGCATTGCGGCTGCTACAAACCTCGGCCGCACGCGAGGCCGTCCTGGGAGGGCTCTTGGGCCTAATTGAACTGTATTTCCGTAATGAAGAAGATGACAAAGTAGAGGGATTTCTCGCTGCCGCCCACAGTGCCGGCCCGCCGCCAGCTTTCGGTTGCAAGCCTTTTCTCCCTTAATCCAGCCCCAATGAAGAAAGAAGGTTCAGTATGACTTCCACCCCACGCATCACCGTTATCGTAGGTAGCCTGCGTCGCGGATCAATTGCGCGCAAGATTGCGCACGAAGTACTCACAATGATCCCGAAAGACTACGAGGCAAACATCCTCGAAATCCGCAACTTGCCCCTTTATGACTTCGACTACGATGATCCCGCGGTCACGGACAAGCCAACTCCGTCCGCGTACACCACCTTCCGCGACACCATCAAGAACTCTAGCGGAGTCCTTTTCATTACGCCCGAAAACAACCGCACAATCCCCGCATGCCTCAAAAACGCGGTGGACATCGGTTCTAAACCCAACTCAGATGTGGCTTGGAAGAACCTTCCCGCAGGAATCATCAGCCACTCCGTAGGGCGCATGGGTGGGTACAGCTCACAAAAGAACCTCCGATTGGCCCTGTCTTACTTTGATATGCCTTTTCCTGGGCAGCCCGAGGTATTCCTCGGCCAATCACCCACCCTTTTCGAAGACTCGGGCCGCCTTAATGACCGCACCGCAGAATTTGTGAAGGACTACGTCATGCGCTTCCTGGCTCTGGTGGACAATGCCTTAACCAGCTAGGACCCACGCACATCTCTAGAGGTGTTATGTCCATGAGGTTTTTGGACTTGGAGTCCAGCTACTTTGTGGACTCGGGGTCTCCTCGCTTTTTGGGCGGGGAGTCCACGGAGTTTTTGTACTGGTGCTAGCTTGGCTTCTTCCGGCGGCTTGGCCGTGGCCCAGA
>NZ_KV788335.1:78048-79850 GCF_001807215.1 Corynebacterium sp. HMSC05D08
ACTACGTGTCCACGATTTGCGGGCAACCCCAGGTGTACCGTTTTAGCCATAGTGAAGACTCATGCAATTTAACCAAAGTTATGCAGCCTAGTGAAATACGGAGTGTGAATTATGGCGGAAACGTGGAGTTCAGAAATTTTTTACCAGGAGATACGCCATTTACTAAAGAGGTATTTTCCCTCAGAAAATTGTGTGTCTCCCGATGATGTCGAAGTACGAGCTACCTGGAAAACGTCCAAGTACGCATATTGCGTATTTTCAGTTAAATCCGCGCAAGGACTTGCATATGTTGGCATGGAATTTGCGCTGATTCCACGACACACTCTTGAATCGGGTGAAAGCTACTCATCAGAGGGGAGAACCGCTGTTACGGGGTGGGGAGATCAGTTGGCAGGAAATGCTGTTGCCCCGTATTTAGATTACGGTTCCGACGATAAGATTGAATGGATTGGTGGCGAGAGAGACTACGATCCGAAGCATTTTACGGAACTAAAAAAAATGAAAAGCGAAGGGGCAGATATTTATCTACCCCTAGCCACTCACAACTAGTCAGACAGTGTTATGTCCATGAGGTTTTTGGACTTGGAGTCCAGCTACTTTGTGGACTCGGAGTCTAGGGACCTTGTGGACGCGGAGTCTCCCCGCTTTTGGACGGGGAGTCCACGGAGTTTTTGTACTGGTGCTAGTTTGGCTTCTTCCGGCGGCTTGGCCGTGGCCCAGAGAGGTTGGGCTTTAGCTCTGGGGGTTGTCGGTGCCACATGCCGACAACGTGGTTTATGTTGATTTGACCGCCGGGTGGACGCTGATTCAGTTGGATCGGTAGCGGAAATGAAAACAGTTTCTCACCGTCGTGATCAGTAAAAAATTCCGCATAGTCACCGGCTACGCTGCTGTAGATGGCTCGATTTTTAAAGCGCAGCCCGACGTAGAGGCCGTGTCCCATGACGCGGACCACCCCGCTTTTGTTGATCCACAGCTTGTCCGGGATAGGCCAGAGTGCATTTACACCGGTAGAGCTTGGCAGTACGGTTGAGGAATCGGCATGGGGTGTATCTTGCTGGATCGCCTTTGTGTCGTTACCTGGTGCCTTGTCTGAAGCTGCAACTTCAGCCAGGGCATTATCTGTCGCGACCACCGTGTCGGCTGCTAAGGCATCTGCTTGGTTGTCGGGGTGAATCCGGTGATATTGCTTCGCGATTTTTGTCCATAAAACATCTGGGTCAATCGGCTGCGTCGGTGGCTGGGCATGCGAGATATTCTCCCAGGCTTGGGCTGGGGTGATGTGCATCTTGCCCCTAAGAAGTCCTTGGTGGCGACGGCGTGTGTTGTAGAAGTCGCGGTAGTCGACAATCAACTGTTGGACCTGCGCGAGCGTCGTGGGGGTACGAGCATCCAAAAACCTGGTCATGGTTTGGTGCGATCGCTCGTCTTTGCCTTGCGTCGTGGGAGCAAAACCCGCACTTGATTGAACCCCCAGACTGGCGAGCCAGCGTTCGGTTTGCGACAGCCGGCCGCGATGGTAGGTAGCAAAGGCATCACCGTTGTCAGAGAGGACTTCTTGGGGAAGTCCATAAGCATCAATGGCTCCACGCAGCGTGATGCGGGCATCGGTGCCGTTTTCTGGAGTTCCAAAAGCTCGGGAGCCGACGTCGAAGCGGCTGGCATCGTCGATAACTTGGTAGATAGTCACTTGCGTGTGAGGCGCATCGAAGAGTCTGTAGACAAACGCATCGATCTGCCACAGTTCATTGACTTCGCCCCTGGCAAAGTGCCTGTAGGACTTACGCGGTCGTTTACGTGCA
>NZ_KV788336.1:0-1242 GCF_001807215.1 Corynebacterium sp. HMSC05D08
GATGCTCTTATTGGTGCAAGAATCAAGGCCATCTGGTCAACCGAACCGTGGCAGGAATATCTCCAGGCAAGCGCGACATGTCATAGAAGAAGATAGTCAGCTGTTTCCCTAAGCCAAGAAGTTCCTCAAAGATAGCAGCTCGATCGATCGTGGCTATGTTCCATTGAAACTTCCAGATCTCTCTCGCCTCTGAAAAAGTCATGCTTTCTTCGACATAGTAGAAAGGGACAAACCCGTTATCTCGCATATAAGTTAGTAGCTTCGGTAGTGCACCTAAAACTCTGCCATCAGGTTTAATGGTAACCTGGCAAATCCCCTGTAAAGTTTGACGCTTATTTCCACTATCCATATCTGAAAAGGCAGACAACGCAGCACGAAAACTTGGTTCCTCAGAATACTCTCTAATTTTCTCTGGGACTGCAGTAAACGAACGCCAGTCTCCAAGTTCGTTCGTCAACTTCATCACCTCATCAGCCGATAGCTTTCGCTTAAGACCTTCGGAAGGATCTCTGTCGAGCCTCTGTTTATATTGACTAGCTTTTGTCATTTCCACTCATCTCCAGATATTTCAAAATCACGGTCTTATATTCCGGCAAGAGATTTTGCAAACCCGAAATCTCATCCTTTCCAAATAAACCTAGCTTTTCATGTTCGATGCTTTCACTAATATCAATCCCTTCATTCAATGACACGGTGACCCCATATGCGATAATCGCAACCGGATTTTCCACTTTCGGATCTCTTAGAAGAAACGCATCTACTAGGGTATCGGGGAGAGTCTCCAAATTTGCCTCTTCTTTCAACTCGCGCTGAGCTGTCTCGCGAAGCGATAAGTCTCCCCTGTCCGGCCAGCCTCCGAGTAGCTCCCAATCCCCCCTAGGATTAAGCCCCAATAGCACCTTACCGCCGAGGACTGGAATAACCTTCACACTAGCGTGAACAAAAAACCATCCAGTTTGAGAGTCGATCATTTTTCTCCTTAGATCACGTTATCGAATACTTTGGGGGACAAAAAAGCTGTAGCCGAGCAAATTCCCGTTACCAATATTGCCGAAAGCGCGAATGAGTATCCTGCAGAAGAAGCTTGCGCTAAGCAAGCCTCAACGACGATAAGGACTTTCCTCCGATCAACCATAAGAAGGTTGCGCGCATCATGAAATCCATGGGGCTAAAAGGCTTTACCAAACAACGTCGATGTATCACCACACGGCGCAAGCCTGGCCACCGCGTCATGCCAGATTT
>NZ_KV788336.1:1262-8358 GCF_001807215.1 Corynebacterium sp. HMSC05D08
GCGTCATGCCAGATTTAGTAGGCCGCAAATTCACCGCTGATAAGCCGAACCAGGTCTATGTAGGCGACATCACCTACCTGCCGTGTAAGGGCGGCAAGAACATGTACCTTGCCACAGTCATTGACACCTATTCACGAAAACTTGCAGGTTATGCACTCGCAGACCACATGCGTGTCTCACTGGTCATCGAGGCGGCGATTTGTGCCCCGGTGGCGGTTATTTTGATGTCGACGTGATTGTCGACGCAGACCATGGTGATGGGTTCTCCGCCCCATCGGCGTCCGATGTAGAGGCGGCGTAGTTTGTCGCCCCATCGCAGGGTTGTCTTGCCGTTCGTGCCTACTTTGTCGGTGCGTAGTCGGTAGTCGTGCTCTGGTTTGATGTCCGCATATCTGCATTCGCCCCCCATTAAGGGTGAAGCTTCAGATCAAAACTAGAAATAGTTTATAAACAGCATTATATGTATTAGGCAAGCCTTACCTTGCCTAATTTTCATGAATCGAGGTTTACTATGACCCAACAGTCCTCTACGCCCGCACGGAGTACAAGCTCATCCAGTGGGTCGACGGCACGTTTACACACCAGAGATCTCATCAACGCTGGCATCTTTGCTGCACTTTACTTTGTAATCACCTTTATAAGCGGAATGATTGGATTCGCAGGACCACAATTCATGTTTATTGGATGGTTTATCGCGGCAATCGCAAACGGAATCGTGCTAGCACTTTATGCCGTCCGCACGTCCAAAATGGGTGCTTTCACCCTCGTCGGCGGTATTAACGGATTAGCATTCATGCTCACCGGACACTACTTCTGGACCTTGCTGGGAAGCATAATTCTTGGGTTTATCACAGATTTGATTATTACAAAAAGCCACCTCAGTATTGCCAAGTCCTTCCCTATTGCCTACGGCATCTTCTGTGTCTGGATTTCTTTGCCTTTATCCCGCTAATTCTGGATACGGACTCATACTACGTCGATATCGCAGACCAAATGGGTCAAGAATACGCCGATGCTATGTCGGATATCTTCCAGCCATGGACCATTGGAGTACTGGCCATTTGTGCGCTCATCGTCGGCTTTATCGGAGGAAAGGTCGGAGTTCGCGTCAGCCGCAAACACTTTGAAAGCGCTGGTCTCCTGTGAGCCTGCAAAAACAGGGCGTGCTTCGTCGATCTTCGATCGATCCACGGACCGTGCTGCTTTCTGTTCTAGTAATCAATGCGGTAGCTCTCAGCCACGGCCACCTACCGACACTGCTGATTTCTATCGCCTTCAGCTCCATCTCACTAGCTACAGTAAAGCCACACTATGGTCTTATTTGCCTGTTCGCTTTTGCATTATCCTATCTAGGGTATTGGGGCCTATTACAGCTTCCTGGCTCTACATTTTTCGCTTTTTCAGCGGCAATTTTTTCGTGGCTAAGCCGTTTTGTCATCAGCATGTCCATCGGCGCATTCGGCTTGCTCACTCTCACACCATCCACGTTGACCTCAGCACTGCGGGACCTGCGTTTACCAGGCTGGGCCACCATTCCACCGGCGGTTTTCCTGCGCGTTTTGCCGATAATCGTGGCAGAAGCCAAAGCGATCCGCGATGCCATGGTCCTTCGGGGTCTCCAGCCTGGAGTAAAAAGCTGGATCACACAGCCCACACAATCGTCCGCGATGCTGATCATCCCCCTATTAGGCGCCGTCGTCCGCGCTGGTGATGAGCTCGCTGCCTCTGCTCTTGTCCGCGGATTGGGAGGCCCCACACGACCAACCACCACCGCCGATCTTTCCTTCAAGCTTGTCGATGCAACTGCACTAGCTGGGTTGGGCCTCATTGTTGCCTCTGTCTGGCTTCCCACGGAGGTCCACTTATGAACGAACGCAGTATCGCAACCAGTGTAAACGCCCACAACGCTTCTTTTACATATCCATTGGGCGCTCGGCCAGGCATTCAAGGTGTATCTGATGTGTCTTTTTCTGTCTCTCCAGGACAGTGTCTACTGATTACCGGTGATTCCGGATCGGGAAAGTCCACGGTACTCAAGTTGATCAACGGACTCATCCCCCATTTCAATCCAGGAGAGCTACTAGGCGCCATCACTATTATAAAGGATGACCAGGCTTTTAACCCTGCGGAAGAACCGCTGTCCCGAGCCATCGAGTTCAGCGCCTCAGTATTCCAGAATCCAAGGACACAATTTTTCACTGAAAGCGTCAATGCAGAATTGGCCTTCGGGCTAGAAAACCTTGGTGTGGATCCCACAGAAATTGAGTCGAGGATTCAATCAGCGGTCGAGCTACTAGGCATTAACGATCTTCGGGGCCGGCGATTTAAAGAATTATCCGGTGGACAGTTACAAAACGTGGCATGCGCATGCGCGCTTGTGTCCCCGGGCAGTCTCGTGCTTCTCGATGAACCCACGTCCAATCTCTCCATGGAAAGCATCGATATTCTTGCACGCGCGCTACACCGCTTGAAGGAATTAGGCACAACGATCATTATCGCTGATCACCGCCTCTTTTTCTTAAAAGATATCGCTGACCAAGTTATTTACTTGACTCAGGGAAAAATAACGCGGAGTTTCCACGCTCAGGAGTTTTATGCCTTAGACGAACCCGAACGCAAACAATTGGGGCTACGCAGCTTACACCACGTTCCCCTGCCCGCGAGCGTGCCGGTACCACCCACGCTCGAAAACGCCGATCCCCAGCGGAGCGGACTCGAGTTAAGCAACATCTGTTTTTCTTATGGCACGCATGAGGTGCTAAACATTGACCACGTATTTTTCCCCAGCGGCGAAGTCACCGCCTTAATCGGGCCCAACGGCGCTGGAAAAACCACCCTCGCCAGGATCATTTGTGGTCTTGCTTCTCCCAAACGCGGCGGTAGTCTTCGTTTGAACAGCAAACGAGTAGGAGCGGCTGCCCGCAGACGTACCGCGTACATGGTGATGCAAGATGTTGGCCGCCAGTTATTCGCAGCCACCACCGAAGAAGAAGTAACGCTCGGACTGGCAAAGAAGAAGCGGGACCATATCGATGTCAATGAGATTCTCCATCGCCTCGATCTGGCAGGAATGGCCCAACGGCATCCGCAGTCTCTGTCCGGTGGGCAACGGCAACGCTTAGCCATAGCTTCAGCCCAAGCCAAGCAAGCAGAGGTCTACATCTTCGATGAACCTACCTCTGGCGTGGGCTGGCGCCAACTGCAATCCATCTCTGCGCTCCTTCGATCTCTTGCAGCAAGCGGAGCAGTGGTCATCGTCATCACCCATGACCACGAATTCATCCAAGAATCAGTCACCAGAATCATCGATATGACTGACATCAACAAGAATTGAGAAAGTAATGTCTGAAGTAAAACAAAGTTCCACAGAATCAAGCGGAACCCACGCACCAGAATCACACGGTGCGTCACCGGAAGAAGAGGCTCGCGCAAAACAAAAAGCCGGCCAGGTCGCTCTAAAAAAGCTACTGGCCCCAGTGCAAACAACCATCTACTTCGCACAGTTTCTCGCGCTTATATCCTCGGTACTCGCCGTAGCACCCTACGTCGCGTTGGTGGCACTGGGAAATGCTCTAATCGACGGCAATACTGATGACGTCGCGTCCATTGTGAAATGGCTGCTTGCTGCATTTTTGGGCCAGCTATTCTTCTATTTCCTTGCCCTTGCGATCACCCACTTCGCTGATGCAAAGCTGGTGGGGATTAACCGGCGCCGAATTATTACCGCTATTGCGAAAGCACCACTCTCGTGGTTTAGCCAGACTAATTCCGGCAAAGTCCGCAAAGCCGTCGAGGACGATACGCTAACTCTGCACACCCTGACAGCCCACGCTCCTGTAGAGAAGGTCGCCGCGATCTTTACGCCCCTCGCGCTTCTGGTTTATGCCTTTATCTTGGATTGGCGCCTTGGTCTACTTTCTATTGCCACTGTGCCCATTTTCCTAGCAATCCAAGCGTATTCAATGAAAGATATGGGCACAAAAACTGCGGAAATGGATAATTATCTGGGTGAGGTCTCTGCGACTGCGGTGGAGTTCTCCGAAGGTATTTCCGTCGTCAAGGCTTTCGGCACCGTTGGCAAAGCCCACGCTCGATATCGCGAAGCTGCCCAAAAATTCGCGGAATTCTATTACGAGTGGGTACGTCCGCTTCTGCGTGTTTCCGCAATCTCAGAGTCTGTGGTGGCGGTTCCTGTCCTCATCCTTATCAATGTAGGAGCCGGTTCCCTGCTGATAGCTGGTGACTATGTCACGGTCGCTGAAGTCATCGCAACAACGTTAATTGCGCTGGTGATACCGGGCACGATTCAAACCGTCGGCGAAATGATGTGGTCTTACCAGCTCGCTGGCAATGCGGCGTTGCGCCTTGATGAAGTCATGACAATTTCCCACGTGAAAGAAGGCCAAAAGAGCCTCGATGCCAGTAGTCAAGACATGGAGGTGGAGTTCCATAAGGTCAGCTTTAGCTACGCCCCAGACACACCAGTCCTCCAAGACTTTTCTGCGCAACTAAACGCAGGCACTGTCACGGCATTGATTGGCCCCTCCGGGTCTGGCAAATCCACAGCAGCAACGATGCTGGCGCGTTTCCAGGATCCAGATTCGGGCACAATCACTATCAACAACGTGGATATCCGTGATCTCACTTTCGACAGTTTGTACCGCACTGTGGCTTTCGTCTTACAAGATCCTCACTTACTGCGTATAAGTATTCGGGAAAACATTCGCCTTGCACGCCCAGAAGCCCGCGATGAAGAGATCTGGCAAGCCGCAGAGGCTGCGCACATAGCTGCTGATATTCGCGCTTTACCGGCTGGGCTCGACACCGTTGTTGGCGAGGACATCTCTTTATCCGGTGGACAACAGCAACGCATTTCTATAGCCCGGGCAATTATTACCAATGCCCCAATCTTGATCCTGGATGAAGCTACTGCGGCAACTGATCCTGACTGCGAAGCAGAAATTCAAGCAGCTCTAGCCACACTCGTCAGAGGCAAGACCGTCTTAGTCATCGCCCACAAGCCGGAGTCCATCCAAGGAGCAGACCAAATAATCTGCCTCAAGCCTATGAAGGATAATTCTCATGTCTAATGCCACTACGCCTGCTAGTTCGCGTCTTCGTGATCCGCTACTCACTCGCAGTGTCAAAAAGTTGCAAGGTCCTGTAGGCCACAAGCTAAATAAAAGGTATGCTTGTCTATCGCTTATCGTTGGCGTGCTTGACGGCCTCGCCGTTCTCACGCTCGTGCCACTTACAAAGGCACTCGATGGGGATACGACAATCGCACCATGGATGTGGACGCTTTTGGCAATTGCGCTCGTAGCTTTTGCGCTACGATTTTTCGCAACCATGGCCTCTTACCACACGGCCTTGGATTTCATCCGAACCGCGCACACGACTGTGGGCGATAAATTAGCAACGCTACCGCTCGGCTGGTTCGTACCGGCTAATACCGGCGGCCTATCTCGCCTCGTTTCAGATCGCTTTATGGTGGCGGCCGAGACCATTGCGCATGTTCAAGGAACGATATACCGCGATAGCGCGGCACTTGTCACCTTGTTAGTAGGAGCGTGTTTCTGGAACCCGAAGCTGGGCTTGGTCCTTCTTATCATCGCACCATTAGCGCTCGTGGTGATGCAGTTGGCTGCATGGATTCGTGAGAAAGCATCGAACCGCACACTGGGGCCGAGTAAAGAGCTCTCCCAGCGCATCGTAGAATTTGCTAACCGTCAACCAGCCCTGCGCGCGGCAGGACAATCACAAGTTTTTGCCCCACTAGAGCAAACACTAGAAATCGACCATAAAGCACGAATACGCGAGCTATGGGTATCCACGTTAGCTTTGCTACTCAACGGCATAGTAGTGCAGATCTTCATCGTGGCTCTCATTATGGTCTCCGCGGATCTTGCCGTTGAAGGCGCCCTATCGCCACTAGAAACAATTGCGATCATCGGAATCAGCTTGAGGTTTACCCGCACGCTTGAGCAGCTGGGTTCTTCTTTCGTCGGTTTAGACGCCGGTCGTATCGCGCTCGCAGAAACTGAGCTCATCACGGATGCTCCTTCCCTGCCAGAACCCACTACTCCGCGCCCAGGCGATGGTTCGGGAAATGTAGAGCTGCGTAATGTCACGTTTGGATACGGCGATAAACCAGTATTGGTAGATGTCGCTTTCCATGCTCGATCAGGCACCGTTACCGCCATTGTCGGTCCTTCTGGCTCCGGAAAGACCACAATTGCGCGCCTTATTTCGCGATTCTGGGATGTAGATTCCGGGGCGGTGATGGTTGACGGCGTAGATATCCGCGAGCTTGGAACCGAACAGTTAATGTCCAGACTGTCCATGGTCTTTCAGGACGTCTACCTCTTCGACGACTCGTTAATCGCTAATATCCGCGTTGGTCGTCCCGACGCCTCCGATGAGGAAGTCTTCCGCGCAGCTGATCTTTCAGGCGTGACTTCTATTGCCAACCGCCTAGGATGGCATACTCCTGTTGGTGAAGGCGGTCGGCTTCTATCCGGTGGTGAACGCCAGCGCGTATCTGTAGCTCGCGCGCTTCTCAAGCAAGCGCCGATTGTACTCTTTGATGAGGCTACCTCCGCACTCGATGCAGAAAATGAGGCAAACATTCTTGCTGCGATGGACGAGCTACGGGAGCAATCTACTTTTATTGTCATCGCCCATAAGCTGGATACAATCAAATCTGCTGATCAAATCGTAGTCTTGGATGAACACGGGCAAGTCAGCCAGCTGGGCACGCATTCTGAGCTTTCCGATGTCCCCGGTATCTACCGTCACTTCTGGCAGCAACGCACAGCAGCACGCGGGTGGAAAATCAGTTCGGGACGCGATTAACGCGGGCACCGAGATCGGCGTTGTTTGCGGGGGCACCCTTCTCCCCCGCAGCACGGAGCACCCTAAGTTGAGGTTACCCTCGTTTAGTGGACACCCTATTTGTACGGATCATGTGTCCGTAGGAGAGGATGTTCATTGTGAGTCAACAGCGCAAGAAGTACACGCCGGAGTACCGGCGTGAAGCCGCAAACCTGGTAATCGAGTCAGAGTGCCGGTTCGTCGTAGTTGGTACCGGTAATCC
>NZ_KV788337.1:0-4741 GCF_001807215.1 Corynebacterium sp. HMSC05D08
TCGTATCCGAATACTGGCATTAGAGTGCTCCTAGCCAGACTGGTGGCATGGAGACCACGGCGAAGAAAATGAATCCGACCAGGATGCCGAAGGTGAACATTGCCCATGCGAAGCGCATGCGTTTTGCGAGTTGGTCCTCCAGGCGGGCAATTTTGCGGTAATCGCCGCTAGTGTCGCGGCGTGGTGGTCGTTTAGGTGTGGTCTGGGTGGGCATTCCTGGTTTTCCTTTCATAAGCACTGGTAAGTGAAGCAACATGGTGGGCGTGGGCTGCGCCATCCTTCAGGCGGCGGCGAATATTCTCCGGGGCATTCACGTAGCGGTAGAGGACCTGGTAACGGCCCTCGATTTCTTTCAAATGTGTGATGGCCTCAGCTAGTGGGATTTCATGCGGCATGTAATTTCCTCTTTCTTTCCCGGTCGTACAGCGTGCGGGCCTCAACATCCACATCGACGCCAGAACGCTCCAAAGACTTAATGAGCCCGTCAGTGCTCACATCAAATTTTGGGGCCAACACCCGGACAGCATTCACATCACCCATGAACTTTGTGAAGTGATTAAATTCCTCCATAATCGCTTGATCACGGCGTTCCCTAAGCTCCTGCCAGGTTGGGTAATCCTCATAGGCGACGCCTGGGACCCGGCCAGCTTTCAGTGCTGTGGTGCATTTCATGCACAGTCGGCGCCCATGCACGGTTTTTATCTCATGACAGTGCGCGCACTGTGTCTTCCAACCCATGGTTATCGCCACCTCATCGCGTAGCGTGGGCGGCGGTGCTTACCGCGGCGGAGGAGTTTCTTTAGCCAGGTCATTCTGCGCCCTCCATCAAATAGTCATCGCACCAGCGCTTCGTAGTACGCCAGGCCTTGCCTTTCTTCACCGCCCGAATATCACCGCGGCGCATGAGCTCACGCACCGTATCTGGGTGCATACCCAAATAGGCGGCTGCTTCTTTCACTAAAAGCCATGTAGAATCCATGATTGAACTCCTTTCGAGAGAGGTTCAGCCCCGCGTTGCTTTGGTAGGCTGCGGGGTCTTTTTTCGTGTGTGGAGGGGGTGCAGGTTGATCAGTGCCCGGCGCGACCCTGCTGGAAGTCCAAGGCCGCAAACGAATGGCCGGGTTAACACCTTTAGGCCGCGTAGTGCCCACAGATGGGTAGCCCTTTAACACCCCAAGTGCCGTGTGCCGGAATCGAACCGGCGACCTTCCGCTTATGAGGCGGATGCTCTACCACTGAGCTAACACGGCAAAAATTTATGTCAGCGCCGCTGGTTCCCTCCCGCCATACAAGGCGAGGTGTAGGCATGTCCTCGCAATCTAAGAACCATGCTCGATGCCCGTATCCTCCGGCGCTCTTCACTATTCAGTTTTCATTCAACGTTTCGCCCCACACCGCACCCCTATTGGAATGCGCCACTGTGACGAATGGTTAGGGCACACTAGCCCCCGTGCCCGGGCGACGGCTTGCACGTCGCTGCCTGCTAGTCGGGCTGTTATTCTTGCGGCTACCTTGAATCTCGTGCGGCTTTTGCACTGAGGTGTTCTTTGAAGGCTGCTTTGAGGTAGCCGAGCATGAAAGCTCCGATATAAGGGCTGTTCATGATGGTTTCCTTATGCGGTGGCGTAATCTTTTCCTTCACCATCGGACTAGAAAAGTTCATCGGCAGACTGGATAATCCCAGCTCTCTTCAGCACACCGACTGCCTTAGCAACTTCCAAAGCTTGGCCTGACTCAACTTTTTCTTTGCATTCAGCTGGCCATTCCACCGGGGCGGAACGCTGCACAATCGCCTCATACCCCATCGAATTGAGCAGGTCTACACGAGCCTTCGCAGATGACCGCGACCTGTAGAACTTGCTAGTGTCTGGCTCGAAATACTTATTCGACTTGAAGCGGTTGATATAGTCTTCGTCAGGTTCCCAGCCCACGGGCTTTTCCCATGTTGTTTCAAAAGGCTCGTAGCGGTAGTCAAACGCTTCGTATTCTTCGAATTCCGGGTACCCAATAATCTGGGCGCGGTAAAGATAAGTCATGCTACTTCCTTTGGGTTGAGTTCCTGGCCGTACATTTCGACGGCTTCATTAATCCATTTCCAAGCAATATCCTGGCCTTTTGGTGAGATACGGGCGGCGGCCCACGGCTTGCCAGTGATGTCGCTGACACCCTTTTCTGTCTTGGCCCACCCATTCTTTTCGGCATGGGCGGTGGCATGATTGCGGTCGCGACGGTGACCGGAAATAAGCATCTTCTTCCGGCGCAGAAGCTCATACACGGATTCTTGAATGATCGTGTAGCCCCAGTTGCGGCCCCATGCTTGAACTTCACGGGCAAATTCTTGCCGGCCTTTCCACTCTTCAGAGGCGGAGTGTGCCGCGGCCTTAGCAACTGCCGGGGCCTGAGCTTCGAGAGCGCGCTGCCGCTTCTCGGCGAGTTGGCGTTGCTCTTCTGCCTTTTCCTCAGCTTCGAGAGCGAGCGTAAGAATCTCGCGGCGGGTAAGCTCAGCCGGTACCTTCGCAGTTTCTGCTTCGCGAGTCTTGATGGCAAAGTAAGCCTGCGCGGCCGCAACCTCCGGCTTATTCGGGTCGCCGTTCATTGCTACCAGGTACGCGGCGAAACGAGTGAGATGGAAGTCCTCACGAGGGCGGCCGGAGGTCTTTTCAGCCGATCCCCTGAAAAGGGTCGCAACGTCGTTTCCTTGCACCTCAGCCGATTTCATGGCGCGCTCAAGTGGGACCTTGAACTCGTTCCACCGTGGGTATCCCATGAGTGGCATGAGGTCGCGGGCGGACCAGAATTCCGTTCCGGTCTCAGTGTCGGTATTCTTAATTGCGTCAAACGGCGAAGGCGGTTCGCTGATGACTGGCGCCAGATGGGGCGACATCGTGGGCGCCTCCTTTCGTTTTATACTTCGCTCGGGGATACTTCCCCAGAAAGCGAGGTGAAGATTGTGGATAAAATTCAAGCCGCTAAAGCAGCCGCTGCTTGTGCAGGTTCCGCTAAGACGGCAGCCAGCACGGAACACGAGCGTCAAATGGCAGATGGATTGTGGTATCTAGCTCTTGCGATTGCGGAAGATTTCAACGACAGACGCAACCCGCGTAGCTAGGAAATAAAGCAACTCTGATGTCACGGCCTCGCATTGACGCTTCTTTTCACCGCGCCATGCAATTGCAGCCCGTTGCTTCGGAGTCGGCTCCCATCGCAATCGAGACGAAGCTCGACGGTTAGGCTGCTCGTTGATTGCTTGTTGTGTTCGCTGAAATTCGGCGGCTATCTCATCAATCGACCAGGTGCTGTAATCGGGTTCCCCTGGCGTTGCCCCGCCGGGGGTTTCCTTGTTCTTGTCGGTCATGCTGTAAATTCCTTCTTGCTCAATCTCCGCCCCCAGCGGGGGCTTTTCTTATGCGGCAATTCGCCCCGTTGCTTTGTTGTAAATCCGCGCGCGGCGGCGCTCGGCAACTTCTTCCACCACTACGAACGCGTCATCGAATGAAATCGGAAATGTCATCAGTGCGGTTCCGATGAATCGCGGGCTTGCCTCATGCTGGCCAGATAGCCAGCGTGAAGCGGTGGACTTGTCCACTCCCATTTCCGCTGCGATTCCTGATACTGTCCCGTACTTGTCGACCAGGCGGTCAACCCATTCGCTGCGAACGCGGGTGGTCTTAAGTGTTGTCACTTTTCCTCCCAGTTCTTTGGCTGAAACCTTGTGTTTCTGCGCTGGAACCAAAGCTAGCACAGTGTGTTTCATACGCGCAACCTGTGGTTGCTTTTCTGGGCTTAACTTGCAATGTTGCAGGTCTGCAACTAGGGTTAGTTGCATGAATGACACGCGATGGTGGAAGTACCTCCAAAAGCTCATGGGAGACCAAACCCAACTCGAAGCAGCCCGCTTCATCGGGATCTCAAAGAGCAACATCACGAGATGGAAAGACGGGGCAAGAGCCGCCCCCGATTTCGTCGTGAAGGTTGCTCGCGCCTACAAAGCAAACGTCCTAGAAGCGCTTGTTGAAGCAGAATTCATAACCGAAGAGGAAGCTCAACTACACGAGATAAAAGTTGGTGGCGTGACTCTTACAGATGCCACCAACGAGCAGATTTTGGCAGAGATTATGCGCCGCTCCGACCCCGAGGCGCGTTACCTCTTCGGCAACGAGGGCGACGAAGACGTCATCGGCCTAGCCCCACACCTTGCCCCCGTGTCCGACCCGCATGCTTCACTACAGGATGAGGATGACGGCACCGTCATGGAATGGGATGACAGCATCCCGCACGCCGCTGACTCCTCCCCCGACGAGCAAGCAGAGCGTGAGAAACGAGGTGAAGATTTGATTGATTAACACCGACGCCCTGATTGATGTGGCGCAGGCCCGGGGCTACCGCATCCGGTGGCACCGTGGCGGGCCAAAAGCAGCATGGATACCGCACAAGCACACCATCACGCTACGCATAGGCATGGACGATGTCACCACCCTGTGCTCCCTAGCCCATGAGCTAGGACACGCGCATTATGGTGACCCACCAGGCCACCACGGGGCACACGAACTCCGCGCCGACCGCTTCGCCGCCCGCATCCTCGTCAGCCCCACCGAATACGCAGCAGCAGAAACCATCTACGGACCACACCCCTCCGTCCTGGCCCACGAGCTAGGCGTGACAGTCAAAGTCCTTAAAACTTGGGCCTCTATCTACGAAAGGACAGCGGCATGACCAGCTCCTATCCTCTTCCAACTATCAA
>NZ_KV788338.1:0-1143 GCF_001807215.1 Corynebacterium sp. HMSC05D08
GGTGGGCTTGCAAGGTAGTCCCCAGCCGGTGGTGATGCTCCTATGTTGTGTCAAGCTGATTTGAGAAGTTCTTCATAAGCCAACCTCAACTCCGGCAAAGGGCGCTTGCCGGTTTCGATATCACTGATTCTCGCCGGGGCACACCCGAGTTTTTCAGCAACCTGGGCTTGCGATAACTGCCTCTGGATCCGTCGAGCTTTGAGTTCATCAACCTCTACCTGGCCCGTTGGAAGAACGGCCTGACCCAAGCACAACACCCGGTAGACCTCCCTGACAATGGCGCGTTTCAGACACCGTAAGATCTCCTTTTTTCGAGAATCCTTCCTTGGTGCGTTTGGCTACGTAGTCCCTGGTGCGTTGGTCATGATGCATCCGCACCAACGCGATCCGATGCAACGCAGAATTCGCCCGACGATCACCACCCCGGTTGAGGCGGTGCCGATGAGTCCGTCCAGAACTAGCCGGAATCGGTGCGACCCCGCACAGATGAGCTAATGCTGCCTCGGAGTGAATCCGGCCTGGATTATCCCCCACACTGACAATCAGATCAGCAGCCACCACGGAACCGCACCCAAATATCGAGGTCACATGCGGATTGATCATCTCAACCAGGATACTGATGTGTTTTTCCAGCTGCGTGCCCTGTTTCTGTAAATCACGATAGGTGGTGGCTAATGTCTTCAACGCGAGGAGCACCCCATTTCTGGGGTCGGCCAGGTCAGCTGATGGTCGGCACCGGGACAAGGCCTCCACCATGACCAATGTGGACATCGCACTATAGCGGCGTCGAATCTCATCGGGTGCTGTGACCAGCAACGATTTGATCGTTGTCATCAGTTTCGCTGCTGTCATCACGAGCTGACGGCGGGTGATCTGCAACCCACGGAGGGATTCCACTGGCCCGGAAGTGTCTTTCGGGATGCTTAAGGCTTCCCCGGTGAGCACCTGGCGGGCGGCAGCGACAGCATCAACGGGGTCTGATTTGCCGTCCCGGCGTCGAACGGCCCGGGTAGGGCGTAAGACTTCTACGACTGAGTATTTCTGGGTGCGAAGGTGGCGTGTCAGGCCTGCTCCATAGGAGCTGGTTCCATCCACGCCGACGGTGGTGACGGGCCCGACCCCCGGAAAGTGGACACGTCGGGG
>NZ_KV788339.1:0-15245 GCF_001807215.1 Corynebacterium sp. HMSC05D08
ACAACGGGCTTGATTCACCATTCAGACCACGGCTTGCAATATGTGAGTATTGTCTACAACGAGCGCCTGGCTGAGCACGGAATTACTGCGTCTACCGGCACTGTTGGTGATTCCTACGACAATGCTTTGGCTGAGAATGTCAACGGCTCCTACAAGAACGAACTGATCCATGGGCGCTCGTGGAACGATGTCGTCGACGTAGAAATCGCCACGTTCGAGTGGGTGAATTGGTGGAATGAATCACGGCTTCACCAGAGCTTGGGCTACCGCACGCCGGCTGAAATAGAAACCGATTTTTGGGAACACCACCCCAGTCAAGGAATAATGGAAATCAAGGCAAATGCCTAGGAACAAAACCCGGGGCACTTCAATACGGTTTGGCGCAGAACCAAAGTCCCCCGTAAATGAGTTCTATACGACCATCAGTTATTTATCCTATTTGGGTATGCGTGACACAATCGCGGTCCTTATCTTAGGTCTCAAATTCCGCTTTTGAATCGAGTAAATGAAGGCACTCCCGCTGGTGGGAGTGCGCTTTTCTATTTATTAGACTTCTGTCGTTTAGACGTAGAAACTGCGGGCAGTGACGCATTCTCGGAAACATATGTTTAGTCATATAGCAGGCTTCATGGGGGTACAGAAGGTGATATACGACTACACAGTCTTTCGGCCGCATGCCCTTCTGTCCCTTCGTCTTCTCATAAAAATCCCCACTAGGCAGCGTCTGTTCTCTCAGACGAACCTAATGGGGAGACACTCACCTACGGGTGAGTGCTTTAGCAGCAAATGCAAGCTTAGAGCTTGCGAGAAGTCGGCGCGTGAACGTCGAGCATAACTGCCCAACCAGCGACCATGAACGCGCCGCCGACGCCCTGGAGGATGATCGGAGCCAGGAATGCGAAGGACGGACCGACGATGGTCCACCACCAGATACCCAGGCCGAGCAGTACGGCGCCGAGCACGAAGTAAATAATTGCGCGGGTCATGAGGTTCTCCGTTTTAAGAATCTAAGATTTTGAGACTCACACAGCTTAGCACCGTCTAGCGGTACTGCACCAGCAAAGGCGAGTGATCCGACCAGCGCTGTTCCACCGTGGGCGCCTTTTCGACCCAGGTTTTCTCCGCGCGCTCCAGCATTGACTTGGTGGCAGCCTGGTAGTCGATGCGCCAGCCAGCGTCGTTATTAAACGCTTGGCCGCGGTAGGTCCACCAGGTGTACGGACCGTCGGCATCGGGGGCAAGGCGCCTGGCGACGTCGTACCACTGCACGGCGTCCTCCCCCGGAACGCGGGCTGACCAGTCGGTCTTCGTGGCGTAGTCGATCACGCCGAGGTAGTCCCCAAGGCCCTTCTTCTCCTGTGGCAGCTCATCCGGGAAGGAGCCAAACACATGGTCCATGAACGCACGCTCCTCAGGCAGGTGGCCGGACTTCTTCTCATTGGACTTGTTGTTCTTGAGATCCTGCGCTCGGTGACAGATGTTCCAGTCGCCACCGATAACGGCCTGCGGATAAGTCGCGGCCAAGTCGGCGAGGACCTCCGAGAACTCGTCGAGGAAGAGGTACTTCTCGTCCTGCTTCGGGGAATCAGTATCGCCAGACGGCAGGTACAGGGAGGCCACGCGTACCGGGCCGCCCTCGGCGTCGACAGTCGCGGCGATGAAGCGACCGGACTCGGAGAAGGACCCGAAGCCAACTGAGACGTCGCTCAGCGGCGTGCGCGAAAGAATGCCCACGCCCGCGCGGCCCTTCGCGGCGGACTCGGCCTGGACCAAGTGCCAGCCGGCCTCAAGAGCGGGCGCGAGTGCCTTCTGGGTTTCCTTCGGATTCGCGCGAACTTCTTGCATGAGGACCACGTCGGCGGTGGTCTCCTCGAGCCAGACATTCATTCCCGGGTTATTTTCATTGCGCTGCTTGCAGGCGGCGCGGATGCCGTTGACGTTGACGCTCGCAATAGTAAAAGTCATGCGCGCTAGTCTACTTGCGCGCAAAAGGAACAAGACCACCGCCGTCGTGCCCCACCGTGTGCTGGGTGTTAGCTCTGCTCGATGATCTTTACATGCACGCCGCTACGCTTGGCGGTGACCTGGGAAACGATCCACACGATGATGCCCAGCGAGGCGAGGACGACGCCCACCAGGGAGGTGGCGTTGTAGTTGAAACCGGCGCCCACCACGAGGCCACCGAGGGCCGCACCCATGGCGTTGGCAATATTGAGCGCGGACTGGTTCAGCGCGGAGGCGAGGGTCTGGGCGTCGCCAGCAACGATCATGAGGCGCAGCTGCAGCGACGGGATGAGGACCGCGCCGAAGAAGGCGAGGAAGCCGAACGCGATGGTCGCTAGCCAGAGATTGTGCGCGCCGAAGTAGAACACCAGGGACGTCGCCACGAGGAATACGAGGGCGAAAAGGATGGAGTATTCGGTGTTGCGGTCAGACAGCGCGCCGCCGACGCCGTTGCCAATGGTCATGCCGATGCCATAAACCATGAGCACTGCCCAGGTCCAGCGATCCGGCATTCCGGCGACTTCGGTCATGGTCCATGTGATGTAGGTGTAGACCGCGAACATGCCGCCGAATCCGACGATGCCCATGATGACCGACAGCCAAACCTGCAGGTTTTTCAGCGCGCCGAGCTCGGTGGAGATGTCAGTGGACGGCATCTCCGTCATGTGCGGGAAGAGGAAGTATAGCAAGACCATCGTTGCCAGCGCGAGGTTGACCACGAGGAAGTAGGCAGAGTGCCAGCCCAGGTTCTGGCCGAGTGCCTGGGCCGCGGGAACGCCCATAACAGTGGCCACGGCCAGGCCCATGCCGATGGCAGCCATTGCCTTACCGCGACCGCCCTTCGGCGCCATGGCGGCGGCGGACAGGTTGGCCACGGAGAAGTACGCGCCGTGCGGCAGACCTGCAATGAAGCGAGCGGCCAGCAGCGTGGCGTAGTTCGGTGCCAAGGCGGTGAGCAGGTTGCCCACGAGGAGGAAGCCGATGAGCAAGATGATGAGGCGGCGGCGCGGCAGCTTGCCCGTCACGGCTGAGATAACGGGAGCGCCGACGACGACGCCGATGGCGTAGACGGTGATTAGCGTCGAGGCGGTGTCTTCCGTAATGCCAAAGTCACCCGCGATGAGCGGCAGCAGACCCATGGAGACGAACTCCGTGGTGCCGATGGAAAAGGCACCCAGCGCCAGGGCGAGCGTGACGAGGGTGCGGCGGGTCGACGAGATTTCAGTTTGGCGGGGCACGCGCGGTTGGTCGGCGCGGTCGGGATTGTTTTGGGAGCTTAAGGAGACAGAATTCACGAGCGGAGACCTTAGCGCGCGGGAGGGATTCTTCGTAAGCCAAGGCCACCCAAATGTGCTTTTCCCACATCATGATGGGTTTATGTCGAACATCACAAAGACCAAATTACGCAACATGGGTGTTGTGTATATAGTCTTGCCTAAGTTAGAAAAGCTATACCTACTCTTCAAAGGAGTTCCCTAGTGCGAGCACAACGCATCATCGCCACCGTCGCGGCAGCGGCCACCATCTTCACTTTGGCAGCCTGCTCCTCGGACAGCTCTTCCACTGGAGAGAACAACTCCGCGTCGTCGTCTAACTCCGCGGACTCCGCCGCATTCCCGGTGACCATCAAGCACGCGTTCGGCGAGACCACCATCGAGAAGGCACCAGAGCGCGTGGCTACCGTGGGTTGGGCTAACCACGAGGTTCCTTTGGCGCTGGGCGTTGTCCCAGTGGGCATGTCCAAGACCACGTGGGGAGACGATGACAACAACGGCGTCTTGCCGTGGACCGAGGAGAAGCTAAAGGAGCTCGGCGCGGAAACTCCGGTCCTCTTTGATGAGACCGACGGCATCCCGTTCGAGCAGGTCGCTGACACCCAGCCGGACGTCATCCTCGCTTCCTACTCCGGTCTGACGCAGGAGGACTACGACACCCTGTCCAAGATTGCCCCGGTCGTGGCCTACCCGGACGTCCCGTGGACGACCTCCCTCGAGGACATGATTGAGATGAACGCTGAGGCCATCGGCAAGAAGGACGAGGGCGAAAAGCTCATCGAGGATCTCGATGCCCAAACCGAGAAGGCCCTGGACAAGTACCCGGCTCTCAAGGACAAGAAGGTCCTGTTCACCGCCTTCGGCGGCACCACCGATGCTTCCAAGATCGGCTTCTACACCACCGACGACCCACGCATGGGCTTCCTAGCCGAGCATGGCCTGGGCACCCCGGACATCGTGGAAAAGAACTCCGAGAACGCCGAGCAGTTCTGGGTCGAGGTCTCCGCTGAGAAGCCAGAAGAGTTCAACGACGTTGACCTCATCGTGGCCTACTCCACCGGAAACGCCGACGATGACAAGAAGACCCTCGAGGAGCTGCAGAAGGATCCGCTCAAGGGCAAGATCCCGGCAGTTCAGAAGGGCAACGTGGTCTTCCTCGAGAACGGCCCGCTGGGCGCTTCGGCGAACCAGTCCCCGCTGTCTATTCCGTGGGGCATCGACAAGTACTTCGAGCAGCTGAACTCCGGTCTGCAGGCTTAAATCACGTGGCGGCCAAGAAAATCGCCGTCATCATCGGACTCTTAGCCGCCACCGCTCTCGCAGTGGTGGCTTCGGTCATGTTTGGCGTGCGCACAATTTCCCCTTCCGACGCCCTCTCGGCCCTCGGCGGTTCGACCGCGACAGCCAGTGAGGCCGCCGCATATTTGCGTGTCCCACGCACCGTGTTGTCGCTCTTCGTCGGTGCCGCGCTCGCCATGTCCGGAACCACGTTCCAGGCCATGACCCGCAACCCGCTCGCCGACCCTGGCATCTTCGGTGTCCTCTCCGGCGCCGCGCTGGCCGTCGTGGTGGGCATCGCGTTCTTCGGGCTCTCTCGCCCCGTGCCCACGATGATCGTGGCGATTATCGGCTCCTTCGCTGCCGCCTCCTTCGTCTACGTCGTCGGCTCCCTAGGCCGCGGCGGCGCCACGCCGCTCAAGCTCGCACTCTCAGGCGCTGCCACGGCCGCCGCGTGTTCCAGCATGGTCAGCGCCGTGCTGCTCCCGCGCACCGACGTCATGGACAAGTTCCGTTTCTGGCAAATCGGCTCCGTCGGTGGCGCGCAGTGGTCCCAAATTAGTATGGCCGTGCCGTTCCTCGTCATCGGCCTCATCATTGTCCTGGCCTGCGCCACGGGACTTAACGCACTTGCGCTTGGCGACGACGTCGCTACCGGCCTCGGCATCAACGTTGTGCGTACGCGCTTGCTCTCCGCCGTGGGCGCGGTCATTCTGTGCGGTACTGCCACCGCGATTGCCGGCCCCATCGCTTTCGTAGGCCTCATCGTCCCCCACGTCATGCGCCTAGTGCTCGGCACCGACCACCGCCTGCTGCTGCCCATGACCGGCCTGGCCGGCGCCTTCCTGTTGGTGGCGGCGGACACGGTGGGGCGCGTCGTCGCCAAGCCGAGCGAGGTCGCCGTGGGCATCCTCACCCCACTTCTAGGCGCACCGCTGTTCATCTGGATTGTCCGCCGAACCAAGGTGCGTGATCTCTAATGCCGAATCAAACCTCCTCGGCCTCCACCTCCGCGACGCTGCAACAGCAACGCCACGCCCGCGCGCGTTCCTTTGCCTGGCGCCTGAGCGTGCTCGCCGTCATCATCGTGGTTTTGTGGGCCACCAGCCTCATGGTGGGCGAGACCTTCTATGGTCCGGGCAAGGTGATTCGTGTTGTTTTCGGTGAGACCGTCCCCGGCGCGTCCTTTACGGTCGGCGACCTGCGCCTGCCGCGTGCCACCGTAGCCGTCGCCGCGGGCATCGCTTTCGGTATCGCCGGCGTGACTTTCCAGACCATGCTGCGCAACCAGCTGGCCTCTCCCGATATCATCGGTATCTCCTCCGGTGCCTCCGCCGCGGGCATCACGGCGATTGTGTTTTATAACGTCTCCCAGACCACCGTGTCTTTGGTGTCGCTGGTGTGCTCGCTGACGATCGCCGCGCTGATTTACCTGCTGTCGCTGAAGTCTGGTTTCACCGGCACGCGCCTTATCCTCATCGGCATTGGTATGTCGGCGATTCTGCAGGCGTGGACCAACTTCGTGCTGTCGAAGGCCCCGTCCTACGACCTGCCTACGGCCACACGTTGGATCACGGGCTCGCTCAACACCATGTCCTGGGAGCGCGGCCTGCCACTTCTTCTTACGGTGCTGGTCATCGCGCCCGTCATGATTTTCTTGGGTCACCAGCTCAACGTTTTGCGGCTTGGCGACGACCTCGCCGTCGGCCTTGGCCTGCGGCTCAACGTTGTGCGTGTTTCGGCCATCGTGGGCGCGGTAATCCTCATTGCGGTGGCCACGGCGTCGACGGGCCCGATTGCCTTCGTGGCATTCATGGCCGGGCCAATTGCCACCCGCCTGTTTAAGGCTGGCCCCTCCATGATCGCCCCTGCCGGTGCGGTGGGCGCCATCCTGGTGCTCGTCGCTGACATGGCTGGTCAATACTTCTTTGGTACCCGCTACCCCGTCGGCGTCATCACCGGCGTGCTCGGTGCGCCATTCCTTATTTACTTGCTCACTCGCTCGAATCGTTAGGACTGTCATGCACAAACCTGCTCAGCTCACCGCGAAGGACATCTCCCTCGGATACGGCGAGCGCGACATCATCACCGGGCTCAGCGTCGACATCGCACCCGGCAAGGTGACCTCCATCGTGGGCCCCAACGGCTGCGGCAAGTCCACTTTGCTGCGCTCGCTGTCCCGCCTGCTCAAGCCCACCGGCGGCGAGATTTTCCTCGACGGCAAAGCCATCTCCGAGATTCCCACCAAACAGCTGGCCACCTCGCTGGGCCTACTGCCGCAGTCTCCCATCGCCCCGGACGGCATCGTGGTGGCGGACCTCGTGGGCCGCGGCCGCACCCCACACCAGGGGCTGCTCGGCCGCTGGAGCCAGGAAGACTACGACATCGTGCAGGAATCCATGGAGATGACCGGGGTGGCTGAACTCGCGGAGCGCTCCATCGACGAACTCTCCGGCGGCCAGCGCCAGCGCGTGTGGATCGCCATGGCACTCGCCCAGCGCACCGACATCCTGCTGCTCGACGAGCCCACCACCTACCTCGACATCAAACACCAGCTCGAGGTCCTCGACCTGCTCGTCGAACTCAACGAGACCCACGGCACCACCATCGCCATGGTCATTCACGACCTCAACCTGGCCGCCCGCTATTCTGACGAACTCATCGCGGTCTCAAACGGCAACGTCTACGCCCAGGGAAGCCCCCAAGACGTCATGACGCAGCAAACGGTCAAGGACGTCTTCGGCGTGGACTCCGTCATCGTCGAAGACCCAGTCTCGGGGCTTCCGGCCGTCATGCCCATTGGTAAGAGAAAGGTAAAGTAATGCCCTACCAGCCATTCCGCGCCACTGTCTTGGACTCTGTGCACATCTCCCCCAGCTTCCAACGAGTACGCCTCACCGGCCTGACAGAGATGGGGCCCTCCGGCGTCATCCGTGACCTGCGCATTAAGCTCATCATCCCCGGCGCCCACGGCCTGCCGGAGCTTCCCGCCACGGAGGACTGGTACGCCGCTTGGCAGCAGCTCGATCCGGCCACCCGTGGCGCACTTCGCACCTACTCCGTGCGCGAGCTCGACCGCGAACGCGGCATCCTCACTATCGACTTCGTGCTGCATACCGCGCCTGGTGAAACGGGCCCGGCATCCATGTGGGCGTCGACAGCCGCACCGGGCGATGAAATCTACGTCATCGCCCCACACTCCGACGACGAATCCGGCCCCGGCATCGAGTTCCAGCCCGGCGAGGCCCGCGAGGTCCATGTCTTTGGCGACGAGACCGCCCTGCCTGCCATCGCCCGCATCCTCGACGAGTGGCCCGACGGGCTTAGCGGCAGCGTGCACATCGCGGTGCCCTACTTCCAGGACGCGCAGCCCCTCGCCGCTCCTGCCGGCGTCACCATCGAGTTCCTCCCGCACGATGGCAACGCCACGCTTATCGACGCCCTCTCCTCCCTCACCGGCGCCGACCCCGTCCCAGACACCCCACAACAGGCCACCCCTGAGCGCGAAGTTCTCTGGGAGACCCCAGGCTTTTCTGCTTCAGGCGAAGAGCTCGGCACCCGTGCCGCGGACGGTGCGTATTGGTGGATAGCGGGCGAAAGCGGCGTCGTCAAGCGCATGCGTCGCATGCTGGTCAAGGAGGCAGGCGTGCCGCGCTCGGCGGTGTCCTTCATGGGCTATTGGAAGCGTGGGGTCTCTGAGGGGTAATTGCCCGCACAGCTGTAACAAGACAGGTATCCTGTTAGGTTGAAACATTTTCGAACTATTAGGAGAAACATGTCTAAGATCATCTGGACCCGCACGGACGAAGCTCCGCTGCTCGCCACCTACTCTTTCAAGCCGGTCGTTGAGGCTTTTGCCTCCACCGCGGACATCGAGGTTGAGACCCGCGATATCTCCCTGGCTGGCCGTATCCTGGCTCAGTTCCCAGAGCGCTTGGGTGAGAAGAAGGTCGAAGACGCACTGGCTCAACTCGGCGAGCTGGCTAAGACCCCGGAAGCAAACATCATCAAGCTTCCGAACATCTCCGCTTCCCTGGTACAGCTGAAGAAGGCTATCGCCGAGCTGCAGGCTGACGGTTTCGACATTCCGGATTACGAGGACGCTCCGGAGAAGTACGCCGTTGTTACCGGTTCCGCTGTGAACCCGGTTCTGCGCGAGGGCAACTCCGACCGCCGCGCACCGATTGCTGTGAAGAACTTCGCTAAGAAGTACCCGCACAAGATGGGCGCTTGGACCGCTGATTCCAAGACCAACGTTGCCACCATGTCTGATAACGACTTCCGCCACAACGAGAAGTCCGTCATCATGCCGGCTGATGACACCCTGACCATCAAGCTCAATGACACCGTCCTGCTCGAGGGCCTCAAGGTTCTCAAGGGAGAGGTTATCGACGGCACCTTTATCTCCGCCAAGGCTCTCGACGAGTTCCTGAAGGCTCAGGTTGCTCGCGCTAAGGAAGAGGGCGTTCTCTTCTCTGCGCACCTGAAGGCCACCATGATGAAGGTCTCCGACCCAATCATCTTCGGCCACGTGGTCCGCGCGTTCTTCGCAGACGTTTATGACAAGTACGGCGAGGAGCTGCTCGCAGCTGGTCTCAACGGTGAGAACGGCCTCGGCGCTATCTACGAGGGACTGAAGTCCCTCGAGAATGGCGAGGAGATCAAGGCCGCATTCGACGCTGCTCTCGAAAACGGCCCGGACCTGGCTATGGTGAACTCCGCTAAGGGCATCACCAACCTGCACGTTCCTTCCGACGTCATCATCGACGCTTCCATGCCGGCCATGATCCGCACCTCCGGCCACATGTGGAACAAGAACGACGAGGAACAGGACACCCTCGCTGTTATCCCGGATTCCTCCTACGCTGGCGTTTACCAGGCTGTTATCGAGGACTGCAAGGCTAATGGCGCATTCGATCCGTCCACCATGGGTACCGTTCCAAACGTCGGCCTGATGGCTCAGAAAGCTGAGGAGTATGGCTCCCACAACAAGACCTTCAAGGTGCCGGAGAACGGCACCGTGCAGGTGACTAACTCCGCTGGCGACGTCCTCATCGAGCACGACGTCGAGGCTGGCGACATCTGGCGCGCATGCCAGACCAAGGACGCTCCGATCCAGGACTGGGTCAAGCTGGCTGTTAACCGCGCACGCCTGTCCGGTATGAAGACCATCTTCTGGCTGGACCCAGAGCGCGGTCACGACGCCAACCTCATCACCCTGGTGGAGAAGTACCTGAAGGATCACGACACCGAGGGCTTGGACATCTCCATCGCTTCCCCGGTTGAGGCAACCAAGATCTCCATCGAGCGCATCCGTAAGGGCGAGGACACCATCTCCGTCACCGGTAACGTGCTGCGTGACTACAACACCGACCTCTTCCCGATTCTCGAGCTCGGCACCTCCGCAAAGATGCTGTCTGTGGTTCCGCTGATGGCTGGCGGCGGCCTCTTCGAGACCGGTGCAGGCGGCTCCGCTCCGAAGCACGTGCAGCAGGTTGAGGAAGAAAACCACCTGCGTTGGGACTCCCTGGGTGAGTTCCTCGCTCTGGCTGAGTCCTTCCGCCACGAGCTCAACGCTCACGGCAACGCTAAGGCAGGCGTGCTTGCCGACGCCCTCGACAAGGCCACCGAGACCCTCCTCGACGAGGGCAACTCCCCGTCCCGCAAGGTCGGCGAGAACGACAACCGTGGTTCTCACTTCCACCTGACCCTGAACTGGGCCAAGGAGCTGGCTGCACAGACCGACGACGCTGAGCTGGCTGAGACCTTCAAGCCGGTTGCTGAGGCTCTCGAGGCTAAGAAGGACGAGATCGTCAAGGGACTGCTCGACGTTCAGGGTTCCCCTGCTGACCTGGGCGGCTACTACGCACCGGACGAGGACAAGCTCTCCGCTGTCATGCGCCCGGTTGCTGCCTTCAACGAAATCATTGATGGCCTGAAGAAGTAAGCGCTCGGTTGACTGTCTGGGCCGTTGGCCTGGGCTGTCGATGCTAGTTAGCCGGCTGGCCCGGGGTGCCATACCCTGGGCCAGCCGGTTTTTGTTTGGCCGGGCTGGGATCCCCTTTGCCCAGCCCAGTCTCGTCCTCCATCCCCAAAAGCTACCCCTTCCCGAACTCACTGGGTGATGCCCACGCGCCACAGAGCGACTGCGCATTCTAATGGCACAGGGGGTGACGCTCGATGAACTGAACTAATTCTGCCGCCGCTGCTGCCTTTTCGAGGCTTGGATACAGATAGTTTCATTGAAGCACCGTTTTGCGACATCAGATCAAATAGACGTAAGGCATAAGTTTCCACAAGCTTGATCCAGAACATGCACATTCAAACATAAATGGATTGTTTAGCTAACGCGCTGCGCCGGTTGCATCCGAATATCCCGAACAATTGCCCGATGAGTTTTCCCACCATCTTTTCGGAAGTGCCAAGTGCCGCCGCGATGTCCCTGTCGGACAACACACCGTCGCGCAGGCATTGCATCACCCGAGTTTGGAAAGGCGTGAGATTTTGAGCCCGAAGAACTGTGGATACAGGGAGCTGGTGGTCAAGCATCAATCCGCGATCGAGGTAGGTGAGCCTCATTTCAAGATCAGTTTTGAAATTCTCGGTAGGTTGTTCACAGATGAAGTAGGCATTAGCCCCTGCTTCGATCGCGCTAAAAAGCGTTCGTACGGTGTGCATGGAGCGCTCAACAAAGTACAATATTGGTGGCGATCCACTCTTCTCTGGAGAAGTACTCACCTCGTCATTTTCGACTTCGAATACATCACAGTGTGTAGTACCGATTTCATGCGAAGACGTTACTGCGATAGCTGTTGCCCTGACCATATCTGCAATTGTTTTCGAGTAGACCTCATCGGTACCAGCACCTTTGACTATTAACCGCTTTGACTTAGCAAACATACATGCAGCAAGTACCGGAACGGACGTACTCTTCACGGATCCACCGCCGAAATCCAGAATGTTGATATCCTTGAGACTGTTAATGCACCCCATTTCGGCCCATCCGAAGCAATCTGTCAAAGCTTCCGTTATGTTGTAATCCGCCCCAATGAAAAGGCATGGCTTCCCAGCTATATTCTTCCGCCACACCAGAGCCCAAACACCACATCTGAACTATTCGCAATATATGCAGAATGGGTGGCCACGACGACCACTGCACCACCCTGAGCAAATTGACGTAGATATTTAAGAACGAGTTGCGCGTTTGCTTCATCGAGGGCCCCGGTCGGTTCATCAGCTAACACAATCTTCGGCTGCGCGAGAATGAGTCTCATCAAAGCAATGCGCTGTTGCTCGCCACCAGAAAGCTCACTCACCGTTCGCTTTTCAGTCCCTCCAAGCCCAACTTCAGTCAGCGCCGCTGCCATCGTCTCGCGGGAGACGCGGGGGACAGCAATCTTGATATTCTCCATAACAGAGAGATCGGGTACCAAACCATAGTCTTGAAACAGGTACCCGACGTTTGCTCGCCGAAATCTGCGACGTGCGCCCGGATTCATAGATGCGATGTCGAGCCCTTCGAACTCGATCGTTCCCGAATCCGGCGTAGTCAGTCCGCCTAACATATTGAGCAAGGTTGTTTTGCCACTGCCGGAGGGCCCTGTGAGCGCCGTGATTTGTCCTGCCTTAAAGGTGGCCGAGAAAGCTTGCAAAACCGTCCGCTCGCCAAATCCGCAGGATACTTCGCTTACCTGAATTGTCATTGCGGTTCCACTCCTCCTCTTGCATCCCACTGTGAAGCAGCTCTAAGCATTAGCACCATAGAAACCAAAAACCATACTGCGCTGAAACCCACGACTGCGACGATGGTCAATGGTGACCATTGATTTTCAAACCCGATACTCCAGGTTGAGGGCGCGCGGCTCTCAGCTTGAACCTGATGATCGCGGACCATATACAGCAGCCAGCCAATTGTCGCTACGAAAAATACAACCTCAAAAGCTACTGCTTCTTTTGCAACCCACCAAGGGCTTCGCCCACAAACATAGGCAACGTGGATTTTGCGCCGGTAGGTAACTCGAAAAGTAAGGACCGTGGCTCCGACCAAGACCGTCACAAGCAGGACTACCGCAAAGCCATTCAGCCCCCACAGAGCCACATTCTGCTCGGCGGCGCGAATACTCGACTGCCATGAGTCCTCGCGCGGCCTGAAGAAAGCAAGCGTATTCCCAGTAGCACCCTTCAACATTTGCGAAGGCACATCAGGGGAGGCAGTGAGAAGGACTTGCTGGGATACCTTCGACATCAAGTTGTGGTCCCCCAACGGGGCAAGACCCCGTGGAAGGATGACGAGAATCGGGTTATCTATTTGCGGACGGTAATCAACATCGTAAGTGAATACCGAGCCCAAGCTGCATCCGTCCCGCCACTCTATGTCGGGTGCTGGTTCATTGGTATAACTAGCCTCGAACTTTAACGTATCCTCGATCACGTTTGTCGACTGCAGAGACAGCTTTCCCGGTGAGCAGACCGTCACAACAGTGCCATCCAACATCGACGCTCCCGCCTGTCGCGCGAATTCCTGGTTCACTAATAGAACTGGTGCCTCTAGTTCTACGGGCCATGTAATCCAATACGGGTCAACGAGGAGAATGTCTCCTGCCTCGTCGGCAGCCCGAAATGGCGCTGCGGCCTCTCTACCTGACCAATCTTCGAAGGCTGTGTTAACGTTCAACGCCAGCTCTTGCTGCCCACGGTGTGCATCCCACGCCCCCTGCAAGCGATGACGCGCCTCAAGCTCCGCTGAAAACCCGACCAGGGTTGCAACCACACTGAGCGCAGCAACCAGGGACACGCCGCGGACAACGGTCAGGGAGTAGAGAATTGGCCGCGCGTGGATCTTGCCCTTGACGGATTGGGGTATCGATGTCCTGCGAACCAGAAACTGGCCACCCAGGTAACCAATGAGCAAACATGCAGACAGAATCAAGCTAATCGTGAAATAAATTCTCCAAAACACCCAGCCTTCCGCCCACCCGTTGTAGGCATAAAGCAGACCTGCAACGAGCAGTGGGGCCACGAGGTAAGCAAGCACAAGTGTGATGCTCTGTCGCTTGATTTCAATACTGGTCGTTTCTGCGACGCTGAGCCCTAGTAGTCGATGAACACCAACCTCACGTGAGCGGGCAAGAACATGGCCTGCGCTGAGAACCAGACACAGGAGGACAGACAAGATCAGCAGAATAGGGATAGTCGAAGATGCAAAGATTTCCGTGAAATACCTGGTAAGAGGCACCGCGTCAAGCCCCTGCTCATCTAACCACCGTAGCAAGTGCTGCTCGTCCGCCGCCGACCCTTTGATATGGAGAGGTTGTCTCGGATCAGAGTATGGAAAGTCTTCCAGCGGATAAAATATGTCAACTTCCCCCCGTTCAAAGCGAGGCCGTTCCATCCGGCCACCGTCAGGCGGAAGCGAGGACGAGTAGACTCGTTGCTCACCACCTGAGACAGCGAGCGACGAGTAGTTAATCGCGATGTCGAAGTCATTATTTCGCGCAAACTCGGCCAGCTCGGAATAGAAACTCACTCGCTCCGAAGCGATGCGATCTGACTCCACCTGAACCCCGTACTCACCCAAGTGACCATCGATCGTTGAGTAAAGCCTCGCGCCGAGGAAAGCCACAGTAGTCGCCAGAATAGCCGTGGCGAATATCCCCACGGCTAATAGGCTTGATCTCAGAAAGGACATGCTCTAGCAATGACGGTAGAAGGACTCATTGCCAAGTCCCTTACGCGGAGCAGTGGCGCGTGACCAGACGTTCTTGTTCACACAGCCACTATCTGACCGAAACTTCCCCACAGCTGTAGATCCATGTCGAACGCCGTTATGAAAGTAGTGGGACCACACTGTGGAAGAATCACTGCCGTAATCCCAGGTTCCTCCGTCAATGCTGACAATCGTCGCCCCAGCGACACCCGTGCCGGCAAAGGTCAACACACCCGCCAAAACTGCACCAGTGATGCGGTTTCGATTTTGAATCTTCATGGTTTCTCCCTTCGATAGGTATTCAACGGCGGAGGGACTTCCGCCGTATGGCAATTATCAAACTCAGGTTTGTGTTGCACAAGTAGGAAAACCTACCTTTGTGATTTGCAACACTATCGAATATCAATTTTCGCCGGCTTTGAGGCTTCCCAGGCACGGTGCAGCGACGACTGCCCACGCATGGTTGCGTCCCTTAGCGCGGGTTACCGCCCTCACAATTACCCATTGGAACATCCCTTCATCATCGAACGGTCTTACTGATCGTCATCTACTTTCTGGGCTCTTCCCGAAAACTCAAGTCCCGAACCTCGCTCACGGCCAAAATGGGCCGCCAATACGGACTACTTCCCAAAACCGAACCGGGCCTCCTATCGCAGATCAGTCGCACGCTTATCCCTGGGCCCGTGCGCTCAAAATCTTTCTTGCTTCGTAACCGGGAAAGGGTACCAACACAGCCCGAAAACCACTCCAAAAACTCTCCTAACCGGAGAAACGTTTTCTTGCCTCTTTCTTGCTTCTTGGGCGGGTTCCAGGGGATCCGCCTCGCGCCCTCGAAAACCTACCCCGCGTTGCGCAGCGCGGCGGCCTGTTCGAGACCGGTGCCGGCGGCTCCGCTCCGAAGCACGTCCAGCAGGTGCAGAAGGAGAACCACCTGCGCTGGGATTCCCTCGGTGAGTTCCTCGCTCTGGCTGAGTCCTTCCGCC
>NZ_KV788339.1:15265-61238 GCF_001807215.1 Corynebacterium sp. HMSC05D08
TTCCTCGCTCTGGCTGAGTCCTTCCGCCACGAGCACAACACCAACGGCAACGCCAAGGCAGGTGTCCTGGCCGCAGCGTTGGACAAGGCCACCGAGACCCTGCTGGATGAGGGCAAGTCCCCGTCCCGCAAGGTGGGCGAGAACGACAACCGCGGCTCCCACTTCTTCCTGACCCTCAACTGGGCCAAGGAGCTGGCTGCACAGACTGACGACGCCGAGCTGGCCGAGGCCTTCAAGCCGGTCGCTGAGGCCCTCGAGGCCAAGGCAGGCGAGATTGAGCAGGCGCTTCTCGACGTCCAGGGCTCCCCCGTCGACCTCGGCGGCTACTACGCCCCGAACGAGGAGAAGCTCAACCAGACCATGCGCCCGGTTGCTGCCTTCAACGAAATCATTGATGGCCTGAAGAAGTAATTCGGCGCTAGGCGCTTAACAAAAGACCGCTTCGTCTCCTCCCTGGAGTTCGAGGCGGTCTTTTCTTGCTTCATTAGCCGCAAACCGGCCCGAAGCCACAGATTCGGGCGCTATTTTTACCCGTTGAGCTGCGAAGACTTTTTCTTGACTGTTTCTTGCTTCTCGCGCATACTTTTACTCATGACTCCCATCAATTCTGCGCCTGAGGAACAACTTGTAGCCCGCGTGAAACGGTTTATAGCGCTTCCGGCTGAGCTACCGTGGATCGAGTTCAAGGTAAACAAGCTGTCCTCCGGCGCGGAGATTGCAAAGTATGCCTGCGCCTTGGGAAATTCGGCACGCCTGCACGATGAACCAGCGGGATACCTCATATGGGGAGTAAACGATGACCACGCTGTCGTTGGGACGTCGTTTGACTGGCAACGCGCAAAGGGGAAAGGCAACGAAGACCTACTCCCCTGGCTCAACCGCGTCATTAGTCCAGCACCTGATGTGACATTCGACGAGGTAACCGTTGATGGACACCTCGTTGTGCTTCTGCGCATCCCCGCCGCATTGTCCGCCCCGTATTCTTTCGAAGGGAAACGGTATTTCCGCAAGGGCAGCTACATGAAAATCCTCATGGACTTTCCTAACGAGGAACGTCAGCTCTGGACAAAACTCAACCAGTTCGAATTCGAGAACACAGTAGTGGCCGAGGGCCTTGAGCCCGAATCGATTACCGACCTCCTTGATCCTGAGGCTTTCTTCCTCAATCGGCCAGAGCTTCCTCGCACGACCGGCGATGCCCTGATCGATACGCTACGAACCGCTAAGGCCATCTCCTACTCACACGAGCAAGGCTGGCATATTCCGGCGTGGTCTGCGCTCATGTACGCACGTTCCCTGCAGGACTTTCCAGAGCTGCGCGAGCGTGCTCCCCGCGTCACGCATTTCAAAGGCACCTCGCGCACCGAAGTAGAACGAGAATGGGAATTCACCGAAGGTTATGCGTCTTCCTTCACCCACATAGTCACGCTCTTCAACACCATTCGCCCAGGCGGCGAACATATTGATTCCAGCGGCAAGCGCGTGGTAACTCCACTGCTACCAACGGTGGCCTTCCGCGAGGTCCTAGCAAATGCGCTCATGCACCAGGATCTCGAGCAGCGCGGCCGGTTCTTGACCGTGGAGATTTTCAGCGATCGGGTCGAAGTAACCAACCCAGGGACCCCGCTTATCGACCCCCAACGGTTCATTGACTCGGCGTCCACCACACGCAATACTCATCTCGGTGAAGCTTTACGTTTGGCACATCTTGTCGAACAACGCGGAAGTGGCTGGGATAAAATCGTCTCTTCACTCGAAGCTGACCACTTCCCGCCGGCTCTCGTCCGCGCCAACGGAAGTACCACCGTCTCCCTCAGCGCCTACCGCCCCTTTGCGCTGATGACCATGGAAGAAAAGACCCAAGCCGTCTATCAACACTCTTGCCTTCGCTTCCTCGAGAACCTTCCCGTTAACAATTCGTCGATCCGTCAGCGCTTCGGGCTGAAAGACTCGCAAGCGGCTCAGGCCACTCGCCTGCTTGCTGCCACCGTCGAGGAAGGACTCATCCACCCTTACGATCCCAGCGCAGGCCCGCGGTCATTGCGTTATGTTCCATTCTGGAGCAATTAGGAACCGCTTTCTTGCTTCATAAGCCGCAAACTGGCTCAAAACGGCGCCTTTCGATACCGTTTTCACCCGTTGAGCTGCGATAACCTTTTCTTGACTGTTTCTTGCTTCTTAAGCCTGATATCGAGCAGATCCCCATCCTGCGGCACCGAAAACGTCAACTATTTAAAAAGTTTTTCAATCCGCGGGAACCGAGAAGCCATCACCTCCGACTAGTAGTGCAGTTGATATCAGCGCCTGTCCATCGCCCGTCTTGAGCGCTCGGAAGCATTCATCCATAGGCACTCGCCACGGGCCCTACCTGTACATACTGAAAAGAGCACTACATATGAGTCGGACGGCTCTGCGATCTTTCATTCAACGCATCCATTTCTACGGCGGCATGTTCGTCGGCCCCTTCATCCTCGTCGCGGCATTGACTGGCTGCCTCTATGCCATTGCCCCCACCTTGGAAAAGGTAGCCTATCGCGATGTCATGAACGTTCCGGCGGTCGAGCACCCGCTCAGCCTCGAGGAGCAAATCCAGGCCGCGCAACACGAGCACCCAGATATGCCTGTGACCCAGGTGTGGCCCGCTACCACGCCCACGGACTCCACCCGCGTGCTGGTTAGTGACCCGGGAATTGATGAAAGCCTCCAGCGAACCGTCTTCATCAACCCCGCCAACGCTGAAGTTATCGGGGACTACCCAACCTACTCCGGACTGGGTGAGATGCCGCTGCGCCGTTGGATTTCCTCCCTACACGAAAGCTTCCACCTGGGCAAGGTCGGTGAGCTCTACTCGGAGCTGGCCGCCTCCTGGCTGTGGGTCATGGCCTGCGGCGGGCTCTACATGTGGTGGATTCGCCGCCGCCCCAAGAACAAGGCAACCGCGAAATCCACGCAACAGCAGCCGAAGCGCTCCGCACGCTCGAAGGCTACGCGCCTCCACTCCACCATCGGTGCCTGGATATTCATCGGCTTGCTTGGACTGTCTGCTACTGGCATCACCTGGTCGGGCCTGGCCGGCGACAACGTCAACTCCCTCGTGGAACGTATGCACTGGAAGGCCACCCCCATTGAAACTGCCCTCCCCGGCGCAAGTACAGAAACGCATGAGCACACCGGCCACGAAGGCCATGAGGGACATGGCGGCCACATGAGTGGGACGTCGGAAAGCGCCAGCGTGGCTGCTGAGGCTGAGCGCGTCCTCGCCACCGGCCGCGCCGAGGGACTGACCGGCCCGCTGCGCCTGTACCCGCCGGAGGACGCCCACTCCGCCTGGCAGGTCAGCGAGCGTTGGGTCGAATGGCGCACCACCTCCGATGCTATTTCCGTGGACGGCTCCACCGGTGAGGTCATCGACCGCCAGCCTTTCTCCAGCCTTCCGTTGTTTAGCAAGCTCAGCAGCTGGGGCATCTACCTGCACATGGGCATCATGTTCGGCCTACCGCTGCAGATCGCGCTGTTCGCGCTGGGCCTGGCTATCGCCGCCCTCGTGGTCTTGGGCTATTACATGTGGTTCAAACGCCGCCCCCGCTTCGTGCCGGGCTCGATGAAACAGTTCTCTTGGGCCACCACGGCGCTCGGCGCTGTCTTTGCCGCCACCGTCGGCGCCTTCCTTCCGCTGTTGGGCATCACTCTGGCCGCGTTCCTTGTTCTTGACGTCATCCTCATGAACCGCCCCACCACGCCAACGCGAGCACAGGAACCCGAGTTGCTTCCCACGAGCTAGATAGTGAAAGCCATCACATAGAGCGGGGCTAATGGGTACAGTGTTCATCTATGACTAACCCATTACTCCACCCTTCGCCACTGCCCTACCAGCTTCCTCCCTTCGCAGACATCAAGGTAGAGCACTTCCGCCCCGCCTTCGACGAGGCACTCGAGCGCCATCGCTCCGAAATCGCCGCCATTGCTGATAATTCCGCCGCCCCCACGTGGGAAAACACCGTCGAAGCATTGGAGCGCTCCGGCCAGGACTTGGACCGCGTCATGGCCGTCTTCGGCAACCTCTCCGGCACCGACGTCACCGATGAGATGGAGGAGATTGCCGCCGATATCTACCCCCGCCTCGCCGCGCACTATGACGGCATGTATCAAAACGAAAAGCTCTACGCGCGCATCAAGGAGGCAACGCCGCTTGACGACGACCCCGAAGGCCACCGTCTCCACGACCACCTCCTGCGGACCTTCAAGCGCAAGGGCGCGGATCTCGACGCCGCCGGCAAGTCCCGCCTCTCCGACATCAACCAACGCCTGTCCGCACTCTCGGAGGAATTCGGCCGCAACCTCATGGCCTCTACTCGCGCGAAAGCCGTTGAGTTCAGCGAGGAGGAACTCGAGGGGTTGCCCGCCGAACGCATCGCCTCCGCCAAAGCCGATGCTGAGGCGCTGGGCCGCGAGGGCTTCGTCATCCCGCTCGAGCTGCCGACCGTGCAGTCGGAGCTGAGCCGATTGGCGCGGGAGGATGCGAGGGGGAGGTTGTATGGGGCGTCGGCAAGCAGGGGCTCCGAGAACAACATCCCAGGTCTCATCGAGGCCGTCCAGCTGCGCGCCGAACGCGCCGAGCTGTTGGGCTTTGCCTCCCATGCCGACTACGTGATCGCCGAAGAAACCGCTGCGACTGCCGACGCCGCCCGCACCATGCTCTTCGACCTCGCCCCCGCCGCCGCGGCCAACGCCGAAGGCGAGCAGAAGCTCCTCGCAGAGGAAGCAACACTCAACGGCCAGGGCTTCACCGCCGCCGACTGGCCGTATTGGGAATCTAAGGTCCGCGCCCGCGACTTCTCCCTCGATGAGACGGAGCTGCGCAAGTACTTCCCGCTGGATCGCGTGCTTGTCGACGGCGTGTTTGCCGCCGCCGAGCGCCTCTACGGCATCACCGTCGTCCCGCGCGAGGACCTGCAGGGCTACGCCGAGGGCGTACGCGTGTGGGAAGTCTTCGACGCGGGCCAGGAGCCCGAAGCTGACCGCGACAACGGCATCGGCTTGTTCGTCACCGACTACTTCGGCCGCCCCACCAAGCGCGGCGGCGCCTGGATGAGCGAGTTCGTGGGGCAGTCCCGTCTACTGGAGCGCAAGCCGGTCATCGTCAATGTCATGGGCATCACCAAGCCTGCCGACGGCTCCCAGCCGCTGCTGAGCCTCGACGAGCTGCACACCGTCTTCCACGAGTTCGGCCACGCTTTGCACGGGCTGCTTTCCGACGTCCGCTACCCCACCTTCGCCGGCACCAACGTCCCGCGCGATTGGGTGGAGTTCCCCTCGCAGATCAACGAGAACTGGGCATTAGAGCCGGCACTGGTGAAGCGTTACGCGCGCCATGTTGATACCGGCGAGGTTATCTCCGACGAGATGCTCGCAGCAGTCACGGCTGCCGGCGAGTTCGGTCAGGGATTCGGCACGGTGGAGTACTTGGCTGCGTCGATTGTGGACTTGGCGTGGCACTCGCTCTCACACGAGGAAGCTGCCCAGCTCACGGCCGCGGACATCGAACAGTTTGAAAAGGACGCGCTGACCAAGGCCGGGCTGAACAACCCGCTCATCGCGCCGCGTTACCGCTCGACGTACTTCAATCACATCTTCGCCGGCGGTTACTCCGCGGGCTACTACTCCTACCTGTGGGCTGAGGTCCTCGACGCCGACGGCTTCTCCTGGTTCAAGGAAGTCGGCGCGGCAGACTCGGCCGACAGGGACGATGCTAAAGCCCGCGCAGCTGGCCAAAAGTTCCGCGAACTCATCCTGTCCAAGGGCGCCTCGCGCGATTTCACCGAGGTCTACCGCGAGCTGCGGGGACGCGACAAGGACGTGCAGCCCTTGCTGCGCCGCCGCGGTTTGTTGGGCTCTTAACTAGCCAGCTAGCTTGCGAATGTGGATAACTTGCGGCGAGCTCCTGAGTTATCCACAAATTTGGCCTCTCGCGGAAACTGACTATTGAAGCGGGCTTGACAGCGCTTTAGCGTTGAGGTCATGAGATTACAGTCCTTCTTCGCCGCACTCGGCCGGGCCATTGACCTGGTGGCCGAGTGCGCGGGCATGTCTGAATCCGATCTGCTGGCATTAGGAGCCGCGCCTGCCGACGCCGCCGAGCTCCTCGCCCTCCATCACTCCTACTTCGGGCCCACGCACTCCACCAAGAAGCAGCGCACGGCGGTAGCAGCGGCGCGCAGCCGCGGCCATGGGCTGGTTACGCTGCGGCAAATTGAGTCTTTCGTGGCCAAGGTTCGCGACCATAACAAGGCCTGGGACCTGCGCGTGGAACTGTGCCAGACCAGCGCCGAGCTGGTGGAAAAGGTTGCGCGCAAGCGCCTGCGCGAGTGGCGCAAGCCCCGCGAATACGCCGAGCGCGCGAAGCTGACCCAGCATGGCAACGGCTTGGCCACGTTGACTGTGACGGCGGATTCTATGCAGCTAACCGACGTATTCCAGGGCATCGACCAGCAGCGTCCCGGCGAGAGCTTTCTGGAAAACCTCGACGGCAAAGGCGTGAAAACTGAGGTCATGACCATGGCGGTGCTGCAGGTCGACGACTATGCGCAGCTGCTCAAAGGAAACACGGACAAGGATGGCGAAGAGTTCATCGTGCGCATGACCAACGGTGCCACGCTGACCGGCTCGCAGCTCGTGGAGCGCGCACTGCTGGAAAAGGGCGTCATCGTGGCTGTCAGCCGCGAGCACGGACCACTGGATGTCTTTCGCACGCGCCGCTTCGCCACGGACAAGCAGCGGCTAGCACTCATGGCGGAGAGCCCATGTTGTGCGTGGAAGGACTGCCCGGTCCCATTTGAGAAGTGCCAGATTCACCACATGGTGGCCTGGGCGCGAGGCGGACCGACGAATATCCTAAATCTGGTTCCATTATGTCCGTATCACAACGGAGTCAACGACGATGACCCCACTGCCCCGCCCATGCGCGGGCGGATGGTCCGCGTCGGCGGCAGGGTGGCATGGCAGCCGCCTTACGACGCCGCGCCCATCCCCACCAGCAAATTCAACTAGCCTGCGTTACGCAACGCAGTAGCTAGTCCATTCATCGTGACCTGAATGGTCTTCGAGACGAGGAACTGATCATCGCCGGCGCGGTAGCGGCGCAGCAACTCCAACTGCACCGCATTGAGCGGGAGCAGGTATGGGTAGCGGCGCTTGAGCGATCGCGCTTGGCGCTGGTTCTCCGCGGTGAGGTCTGCATTGCCCGTGATGTGCAGGTAGACCTCGCGGGTGAGGGCGAATTCGTCGGCGATGAGGGCGTAGATGCGGTCGGCAACGGCTTTGTCGTCGACGAGGTCCGCGTAGAGACGAGCGAGCGAGAGCTCCGCCTTCGCCATCACCTGCGCCATATTCGACAACACCGAGCGGAAGAAAGGCCAAGTGCGATACAGCTCGCGCAGCTCCTCCCAGCGTGCCGCCTGCTCGCTGGCCGGCGCCTGCTCCACCCACTGTGTCACTGCGCTGCCCACGCCGAACCAGCCCGGGATGTTGGTACGCGACTGCGACCAGGACAGCACCCACGGAATCGCGCGCAGGTCCGAAATCGCAGTGGTCTGATTGCGGGCCGCCGGGCGCGAGCCGAGGTTGAGGTCGCCGATTTCGTGCAGCGGCGTGGACTGGGTGAAGTACTCGATAAAGCCAGGGTCGCCGATGAGATCGTCGTAGCGTTCGCCGGACAACGCTGCGAGCTCACGCATGATTGCGTAGGCGCGCTCCGTATCGGCGATGGGCTCCGTATCCAGCAGCGATGCTTCCAACGCGCCGGACACAAACGCCTCAAGGTGGCGACGCGCCGTCTCCGGAGCACCATACTTGGCGGAGATGACTTCGCCCTGCTCGGTGATGCGCACCGAACCCGACACCGCACCCTTGGGCTGGGCCAGGATGGCGTCGTAAGTCGGACCACCACCGCGGCCAACCGCGCCGCCACGGCCGTGCGCCAGGCGCAGCTCGATCCCATGTTGGGTGCACAGCTCGACGAGGGAAAGTTCGGCGTCGTAAAGCGCCCAGTTCGCCTGCAGGTAGCCGCCGTCCTTGTTGGAATCGGAGTAGCCCAGCATGACCTCCTGAATGTCCCCACGCGCGCGCAGGTGCTCGCGGTAGAAAGGCACGGCCCACAGCCGCTCCAGGATGCGCGCGCCAGCCTTCAGATCATCGATGGTTTCAAAGAGCGGAACGACGTCGACCTCGCTCAGGCCCACTTCCTTGAGCAGGACCATCGGCTCCAGGATGTCCGATACCGAGCCCGTCATCGAAATGATGCAGTGCGAGACCGACTGCGGGCCAAACTTGCGCACCGCCTGCGACGCCGCACGGAAAATGCCCAGCTCTTTGGCCGTGACTTCGCTGAAGTCCTGGTCTGCGCCAGGAAACAGCAACGGGCGCGCGGTCTGCAGCTCGCGGACCAACAGCTCGACCTTCTCCGCCTCGCTCAGCGCGGCGTAATCATCGCACAGGCTTGCGGCAGCGAAGACCTCCGTGAGCACCTGCTCGAAAGACTTCGAGTTCTGACGCATATCCAGTGAATAAAGATGGAAACCAAACGTAGTCACGGCCGAGCGGATGCGGGCCAGGCGGTCATCGGCGATGATGTCGTCGTTGAACTGGCGCAGCGAGCGATCGATGACGTCGAGGTCGCGCTGCAGCTCCTCCGGCGAAGCGTACGGGGTGAAGTCGCCCTTCGGCGCCTTCTTCTCTCCCAACGCATGCAGGTTTGCACGCACGCGATTGCGGATGCCATAAATCGCACGGCGATAAGGCTCGTCCACGCGCGACTCCCAGTCGTTGTTAGCAATCTCCGCCAAGGACAGCAGCTCGGTAGAACACGAGGAATAGCGATCCGACAAAGACAGCTCGCGCTCCAACTCATCGAGCTCCGACTCGTAGTAGCGCAAAATCGTCTTCGCTGCCTTACGGGTAGCGTAGGTCAGCGTGCGCTCGTTGACGTACGGATTGCCGTCGTGGTCACCGCCGATCCAGGAGCCGGGTCGCACGACGGGGGCGTCGGGAAGCTGCAGCCCAAAGGTCTCCCGCATGCTATGGCGAATCGCGCGGTTGAGCGCCGGGACCTGCTCCAGAAGCGAAAGCTTGTAGTAGCGCAGCCCGACGTCGACCTCATCCTCCAGCGTCGGCCGGGCAATGCGGATAAGCGCCGTCTGCCACAGCAACGTCATGCGCAGGTACATCTCGCGCTCGATGGCGTCCATGTCGCCACCGCGGTGGGCGTCGATAAGCAGCTGCTTAATGCGGGTCTGGGTATCGAAGACCGTACGCCGGCGGGTCTCCGTGGGGTGCGCGGTGAGGACGGGCGCCACCTGCGCGTCGCGGATGACGGCGGCCGCATCCGCGGGGGCGACGCCCTCCTCCTTCAGCTTGGCGAAGGTCTTGCGCAAGCTCACCGGCGCCTCCACTGCCTCGTCCGCGAGGTCCTCGGCAAGGTTTGCCAAAAGTGCAAAATAGCTAAACGCGCGCGCCACGAGGTTGGCTTTATTGATGTCCAGGTCCCGGAAAACCGCCACGAGGTCCTCGGGCTTGGCGTTGCCGTGGGCTACGTTGAAGGCCATCTTGCGGGTGGATTCGACCAGCTCAAAGACGTCCTCGCCCTCTTGCTGCGCGAGTACTCGGCCCAGCACTCGGCCTAGGAGGCGGATGTCTTCTCGGACTTGGTCGATGTGCGGATTTGTCACCAGATTCGCCTTTCGCTGTGCTTCACAGAATTAACACGCTTAAATGTATCCCAGGTCACTATCGCGTCGGTGCTTTTCCGCTCGTTTACCCCCCGTGAGGTTTCAACGTATGAAGGATTTGCTTGCGCTTTACGACGCCCAACTACGCCGGCTATCTGGCACTAGTAGCTCCCAAACAACAGTTGAGCCACGTTTCGTGGATGCGAGTCTCACCGTTTTCTTCCGGGTGGAAACTCAAGGCAGTGACGTGACCTTGGCGCACGCCGACGATGACGTCACCCGCGATGGTGGCAATGACCTCAACACCCGAGCCCACGCGCGTGACGACGGGCGCTCGGATGAAGCTAGCCTCCACAGAAACGCCGTCGACGGTGACGGTGCGTTCCTCGGAGAAGCGCTGGTTGCCGAAGGCATTGCGTTTCACGGTCACATCCAGAATCCCCAGCGTCTGCTGCCCGGGCGCTGGGTTCTCCAGCTCGCGGGCGGAGTAAATCAAACCTGCGCACGTGGCGAGGACGGGGAGGCCGGAGCGGACGGCGTCGCGAAGCGGCGCAGCAAGGTCGAAGGCCCTAGCAAGACGGTCGATCGTGGAGGACTCGCCGCCCGGAAATACGATTCCGTCCAGCCCGTCCAGGTCACGCGGCAGCCGCACCCGACGCACCTGTGCGCCCAGCGAGCTCAAGATCGCCGCATGCTCCTCGACGCCGCCCTGCAGCGCCAGTACTCCAATCACCATCCGCGCTCAGCCAAGCGGTGCGGTGCCGGCACGTCCTTGACGTTGATTCCCACCATGGCCTCGCCCAGGCCGCGGGAGATCTTCGCCAGCTCGGCAGGCTGGTCGTAGAGTGTCGCGGCCTTCACGATGGCCTCCGCACGCGCAGCCGGGTTACCGGACTTGAAAATGCCGGAGCCGACGAAGACACCCTCGGCGCCCATCTGGCGGACCAGGGCGGCGTCGGCAGGCGTAGCAACACCACCCGCAACGAACAGGACCACGGGCAGCTTGCCGGTCTCTGCCACCTCGGCTACCAGGTCGTACGGTGCCTGCAGCTCCTTGGCCGCAACGTAAAGCTCATCACGGTCCAGGTTCTGCAGGCGCGCAATTTCTCCCTTGATGGTGCGCAGGTGCTTGACGGCCTCGGAGACGTCGCCAGTACCGGCCTCGCCCTTGGAGCGAATCATCGCAGCACCCTCAGTAATGCGACGCAGCGCCTCGCCCAAGTTGGTCGCACCGCAGACGAAAGGCACATCGAAGTCCCACTTGTTGATGTGGTTGACGTAATCCGCCGGCGAAAGAACCTCGGACTCGTCGATGAAGTCCACGCCCAGCTCGCCGAGAATCTGCGCCTCAACGAAGTGGCCAATGCGGGCCTTGGCCATGACGGGGATGGAGACGGCGTCGACAATGCCCTCGATGAGGTCTGGGTCGCTCATACGCGCCACGCCACCCTGCGCGCGAATGTCTGCCGGGACGCGCTCCAGCGCCATAACAGCTGCAGCTCCGGCGTCCTCGGCAATCTTTGCCTGCTCCGGTGTCACGACGTCCATGATGACGCCACCTTTAAGCATGTCTGCGAGTCCGCGCTTTACGCGAGTAGTTGCTCGCGTCATTTCATTTTTAGAAGAAGTATTTTCAGTCATGCGGACCATCCTCACACTAAGAAATGGTCTAAGACAAGAGCCAATTCAAGCGTGTTGAATTAGACCACTTATGCTGGGACCATGTCTATACGGCTTGCCCCCTCTGATACACGCGCACTGCCCGTCCAAATCGCGGAAGCCCTGCGCACCCAGGTGACGGCGGGCATTCTGCTGCCGGGTGAACAGGTTCCTTCCACCCGCGCGCTTGCCGCGAAACTCGGCGTTTCCCGAGGCAGCGTGGTTACCGCCTACGAACAACTCACCGCCGAGGGTTACCTCACCGCCGAGGTGGGATCCGGCACCGTCGTCAATCCACGGTTGCCACATTCACAGCTGCGGGAGGTGAAGGTGGAGCGCCCGGCGCCGGCGGCGTCGACAGTCAGGCTCACGCCCGGGCTGCCGGATACCGACGGCATCCTTACCCCCGAATGGCGGGCCGCGTGGCGTGAAGCGGCCAATCATCCGCTTTCCGACGCCACCTCACTCCCCCACGAAATCGCCCACCACGTCCGGCACATGCGCGGGCTGCGGGTGGATCCGCAGCGAATCGTTGTCACGGCCGGCGCCCGCGACGGTTTGACGCTGTTGCTGCGCGCGCTCGGCGGCCACCTACGCGTGGGTGTGGAGTCGCCGGGTTACCCGAGCTTGCGGCGTATTCCCGAGGCGTTGGGCCACGAGCTGGTGGAGGTGCCTACTGACGCCGAGGGCGTTACCGTGCCCGGCCCGCTGGATGCGCTCATCGTCACGCCGAGCCACCAATACCCTTACGGGGCGTCGCTTCCCGCTGCTCGCCGGGGCGCGCTGGTGGAGTGGGCGCGCCGCGAGAACGCGTTGCTGATCGAAGATGACTTTGATTCCGAGTTGCGCTACGTAGGCCAGCCTCTGCCCGCACTGACAGCGCTGGCGCCGGAGCATACGGTGCTTTTGGGAACGTTTTCTTCGGTGATTTCGCCGTCGATTGCGTGCGGCTACCTCGTGGTTCCGGAGCGGTTGTTGCCCGCGGTCCAGGACGTCCGTGAGGTTTTCGGCCAGTCCGTGGGCTCCATCCCGCAGGCGGCATTGGCGAACTATCTAGCTAGCGGCGCACTGCGGCGGCACACCGGGCGGATGCGCCGGGCCTACAAGCGGCGCCGCGACCTCGTCCACGCCATGCTTTCCGACGCCCCCGCCACCCTCCTTCCCATCAACGGCGGCCTCCATGCAGTGTTGCTGTGCGACGAATCCGTTGTAGACCGAGCCGCCACCCGCGGGCTGACGCTGACGCCGCTTCGCGATTACTGGGGCGGCGCCACTGCTGAGAAGGGCATCGTGCTGGGATTCGGACACCTAAGCGACGTCGAGCTCACCACCGCATTGCATATCGTGCGCGACTGCCTCAGCACACCATAAGCGATGAAACGATTCTCGAGCCAGTTTGGGTAATGCTGGTATGGCTAGCTGAGGCGGACCTCGGCGAGCATCCGGCCCGTGGGCTTGGCGCTGCCGCCCATGGGTTCCTCAGTGATCATGACCTTGGTGGCATCGCCGTCGAAGGGCATCCACACATCGTCGTGCGGGTCTTGGCCGATGACGCCCGCCGACGTCACCTCACCATTGGAGGCCACGGCCCAGACTTGGGCGCCCATGCCGTCGGCGAGTGCAGGCTGGCCGTCGACCATCGCGCCAGACTTGCCCATCTCCTTCGAGGACACAATGTCTAACGTTGCACCGGAGGCATCCGCGTTGCCGGTCAGGAGGTCATCAGCAGCCATGATGGCGTGCATCTGTTCCACGCCCGCGGCTTGAATCCGCGCGTCTTCCTGCGGACGCAGCTGGACGACGCCAATTCCACCCACCACCAGCATCACTGCCGCCGCGGCAGCTGCGAAGAAGCCACGCGTACGACGACGCGGCAACTCCACCACCTCCGCTATGGGCTGCGCAATCGGCGAGGTGTGCTCGCAGGCATCGATAGCGGCGAAGACGGAGTGTTTGAGATCCTCTGGTGGGTCGACGTCGGGAAGAGCGTCGAGGAACGCCTCGAAGGACTCGTCGTCGAATTCGCGGGTGTTACTCATCGCTCCTCCTTTCCCAGTGTGGCTTTGAGTTTCTTGATTCCGTCGCGCACGCGCGTCTTCGCGGTACCCAGCGGCACTCCTGTTGATTCTGCCAGCTCAGCATGGCTCAATCCACCGAAGAAAGCCAGCAGGACTGCGGTGCGGTGAGGCTCGCCGATGGCGTCGACAGCCGCGCGCAAGCGTTGCGATTCCACGTGCTCCAGCGCTTCGGACTCGACGTCGATAAAGCGTGTTGGCTCCTCAAGATGCGCGTCCCTATCGTCGCGCTCCACGCTCGCCACGTGCGAGCGCAACCGATCTACCGCGCGCCCATGCGCCAACCGCGCAACCCATGACCGTGCATTCCCACGCTCTGGGTCGAAGTTGGCCGCCTTATTCCACGTCTCCACGAACACATCTTGAGCGACTTCTTCCGCCAGCGCCTGATTATTGAGCACGTGGAGACAGACGCTGAAGACGGTAGGACTGAGGACGTCGTAAAGCTGCGAAAAGGCATGCCTGTCCCCTGCCGCGGTCGCAACGAGCTGGTCGTTGAGCCGGGCGATTTGTTGTGGGGACATGGTGGACACGGACGTTGAGTTTACCTCCGCCGTAGGCGCTGGCGCGGACATTTGGACTTACTTGGACATTTCTTCCGACATCATCGCGTCGGAGGCCGGTGCCATCATCTCGGACGTCATCATCTCGTCCTTGCTTTCCTTGTTGTCATTGCAGGCGGCGAGACCGGTTCCGGCGATGGCCAGGGCTGCGGCGGTAGCGATGAGCTTCTTCATGAGTTTTCTCCTTTTGACTGTGGGCCAGCGTTTCTGACCCCTTCACAAAGTCATTCGGAGCGGGGCGGAAAGTGGATTGGAAAAATTTTCACCAATCCGTCCGCTGGTTCCGCTCCGAACAGATGGGTATACCCCAACAGAAAGGTTTCCCATGTTGTCAACCCTGTCCATCGGGCTTGTCGGTGGCCTAGTCACTGGTCTCTCACCATGCATCCTGCCCATCCTGCCGCTGGTTCTTGCGGTGAGCGGAAACGGCGGAAGGTCGCGGCCATGGCTGGTTATCGGCGGGCTGGTAACGAGTTTTACAGCGGTGACGCTCTTTGCCACGACACTGCTCAACGCGCTGCACCTGCCCGGCGACTTAGTGTGGAAGGTGGGCATCGGGCTGCTGGTCCTCGTGGGCCTGGGCATGATGTTCCCCAAATTCCAGGAGATCCTCGAGTGGCCGTTCCTCAAGCTTCCCAAAGCAGGCGGTCTGCAAGCTAAAGCGCGCGACAAAGGCGGATTCGCGGTGGGCTTAGCGCTCGGCGTGGTCTTTGTGCCGTGTGCGGGTCCGGTGCTGGCGGCTATTTCCGTCGCCGGTGCGACAGGCACAATCGACGCCCACATCCTCATCCTCTGCCTCGCCTTTGCCGTCGGCGTGGCTATTCCGCTGATGGCATTCGCCCTCGGCGGCAACGAAGTGGGCAAACGCGTGGACTTCTTCCAATCACATCAGCGGGGCTTCCGTTTCGGCGCGGGCGTAGTGGTCATCGCCATGGCAGGTGCCATCGCCGTCGGTGCGCCGGCGTGGCTGCAGCAGAAACTGCCCTCCCCGGAGTTTGGGCAGGAGGTGTTGGCGAAAGAGGCGTCGTCAAGCAAGGCGGGACAGCAAGTACCCGAATTCCAGGGGCTGACCGGCTGGTTCAACACGGATGAGCCCGTGGACCCGCGCACGAACGGCAAGGTGACGCTCATCGATTTCTGGGCCTATGCCTGTATCAACTGCCAACGCAACAACGTGCATCTGACCAAAATATACGACCACTACAAGGACTCTGGGCTCGAAGTAGTGGGCATCCACGCCCCGGAATATTCCTTCGAGCGCGAGGCCGCCAACGTCCAGCGCGCGGCGCGGGAACAGGGAATCCACTACCCCGTTGCCCAAGACAACGACTTCACCACCTGGCGTGCATTCGAAAACCAGTACTGGCCAGCGCACTACCTCGTTGACGCACAGGGAATCCTGCGCGAATCTCACCACGGCGAGGGCGATTACGCCGAAACTGAAAATCACATCCGCGAGCTGCTTAAAGAGCGCGACCCGAACGTCCAACTCCCCGCGCCGCTGGAATCCGCCGACCAAGCCTCCACGGAGGGCCGCAATCCAGAGACCTACCTCGGCACGGCGCGTGCGCGTTACTTCGCCAACCGCAACTACGCCCCAGGAACACACGACTTCGAGCTCGGAACGCCGGAGCGTGGCCAGTACTCCCTCGGCGGAACGTGGACGCTCGAGGACCAGCCGATTACTGCCGGCAAGGATGCGCGCCTGCGCCTGAACTACCACGCGGCGTGGGTCCAGCTGGTGGTCTCCGGCAAAGGAACCGTGACGGTGCGCCACGCAGACGGCACCACGCGTGAGTTCCCTGTGAAAGAAGACGGAACGCTCGACCTCGTTAAAGAGAACGCCCCGCAAACCGAAGTTCTCGACATCGAAGTCAGCGAGGGCGTCAAACTCTATTCCTTCACGTTTGGTTAGGCTGGGACCATGAAAGTCACCATGCTCGGCCACTCCGCAATCGCAGTCGACGCCCCTGCGGGTCGCTTTGTCATCGACCCCGGTGGATTCACGGACTCCTCGTGCTTGGATTCGGCAGATGCCGTGTTGCTTACCCACGCGCATGCGGATCACCTCGACATCGAGGCCGTGCGCGACTGTGGCCTGCCGGTATGGGGCACGCAAGAGACTGTCGACGCCGTGGGCCACGGCACTGCGGTCCGCGCGGGCGAGAGTTTCGAAGTGCTCGGGATAAAAGTCCAGGCAGTCGGCGGGTTGCACGAAGAGATTCACCCGGCGATTCCCCGCCCAGAAAACGTGGGTTTCTTCTTCGGTGGTGTTCTCCACCCTGGCGATCAATGGGTGCATGTCGAGGGCGTAGAGCTGCTCTTCCTCCCGATTGCCGCACCCTGGGTGCGTGGCGCGGATGCTGCGGACTACGCCATGTCCATCGGCGCGCGGACAGTGGTGCCGATTCATGATGCTGTGCTTAGCGACGTCGGCAAGCAGCTCACCGACGGCATGCTCCAGAAAGCTGGCGTTAGCGGCTACCGGCGCCTAGCCGTTGGCGAATCGGTGGAAGCATAGAAATACTCCCCACAATCTGGTTTCTGATTTCTCAGTCCGGATTATGGGGAGCAGTTCGCCCCCCCGCAAAACGGTTACTGTCACCATGAGCTCCATTGCAACAGCGCTACTTCTCTTCGGCGCCATCCTCGCTAATGGTTAGCGGTCGGTTCATGCCGACCGCTTTGTCTGTTTTTATTCACTACTTCGCCAGCGGAAACAAGGCCAAATTCCGGCAGCCCTATACGCTTTTGTACCGCTTGGTCTAGTCTTACCTCCATGACTACCAAGTACGACAACAGCAACTTCGAAAACTGGGCACTGTCCACCCGTTCCCTGCACGTGGGTCAAGACCTCGACGGCTCGACCAACTCGCGCAACGTCCCGATTTACCAGACCACCTCTTATGTCTTCGATTCCGCAGAACATGCTGCAGCACGCTTCGCGCTTAGCGACGCCGGCCCCATCTACACGCGTCTGACCAATCCCACCGTTGACGCGCTCGAGCGTCGCCTAGCAGCTCTCGAAGGCGGCGTCGCCGCCGTAGTGTTTGCCTCCGGCCAGGCTGCTGAGACCGCAGCCATCGAGGTCCTCGCTGGCGCAGGCGACCACATCGTCGCCTCCCCGCGCCTGTACGGCGGAACCTCCAGCCTGTTTACCCACACCCTCAAGCGCCTCGGCATCGAGACCACCCTGGTTGAGAACCCGGATGATCCGCAGTCCTGGCAGGCAGCTGTGCAGCCGAACACCAAGGCTTTTTACGGCGAGACCTTCGGCAACCCGATCGCCGACGTGCTCGACATCCCGGCTATCTCCGAGGTCGCACACTCCAACCAGGTGCCGCTCATCGTGGACAACACCATGGCCACCGCTGTGCTTGCTCGTCCACTGGAGCTGGGCGCTGACATCGTCGTGGCGTCGACTACCAAGTTCTACTCCGGCTCCGGCTCCGCTATCGGCGGCGTGCTTATCGACGGCGGTAAGTTCGACTGGACCGTCGAGCGCGACGGCAAGTCCGTCTTTCCGTTCTTCACCGAGCCGGACGAGAGCTACCACGGCCTGAAGTACGCAGACCTTGGAGCCCCGGCATTCGCGCTGCGTGCCCGCGCTGGCATCATCCGCGACACCGGCGCAGCCGCTTCCCCATTCAACGCCTGGCTGACCCTGACCGGCCTGGAGACTCTCGAGCTGCGCGTCCAGCGCCACAACGAGAACGCTCAGGCAGTCGCTGAGTTCTTGGAGGACCACGACAAGGTCGCCAAGGTCAACTACGCGGGTCTGGATTCCTCCCCGTACAAGTCCGTAAAGGAGAAGCTGGGCTACAGCTACACCGGCTCGGTGCTCTCCTTCGAGATCGAGACCGGTGGCAAGGACGCCAAGGAAGTGGCGTGGAAGTTCATCGACGCCCTGAAGCTGCACTCCAACCTGGCCAACATCGGCGACACTCGCTCGCTGGTGGTCCACCCGGCAACCACCACTCACTCCCAGTCTGACGAGGCGGGCCTGCGCGCCGCTGGTATTACCCAGGCAACGGTGCGCCTGTCCGTCGGCATCGAGGATGTCAAGGACATCATCGCTGACCTCGAGCAGGCTTTCGCTGCCCTGTAACTGCGCAACAACGAAGGGAGTTTCTTCGCGTGACCACGATTCCGGAGCTCGCCCCTGAGGGCGAGCTGGACCACGTCAAGATCGGTGATTTCGCTACGGAAGCCGGAGCTTCCATTGCGGACGTCACCATCGCTTATCGACGCTGGGGCGCCTTTGCCGGCGACCCACATGGCGCAAACAATATCGTGGTCATCGAACACGCCCTGACCGGTGATTCCAACGCCGCCGACTGGTGGGGCGACCTCATCGGCCCAGGCAAGGCGCTGGATACGCAGCAGTGGTGCGTGATTGTCACCAACGCGCTCGGCAGCTGCAAGGGCTCCACTGGCCCGTGTTCCCCGCACCTAGACGGCAAGGCCTGGGGCTCGCGCTTTCCGGCGTTGTCCATCCGCGATCTCGTCGAAGCCGAGCATAAGTTCTTGCAGGAGCTGGGGTTCGAGCACGTCCACGCCGTCATCGGCGGCTCGATGGGCGGCGCCCGCACTTTGGAGTGGAGCCTGCTGCATCCGGAGTTTCTCTCCGCGGCCTGTGTCATCGCGGTGTCTGCCCGCGCTTCCGCATGGCAGATCGGCATCCAGTCCGCGCAAATCTCTGCGATTGAGCGCGATCCTTTCTGGCACGGCGGCGACTACTACGAATACAACAAGGCCCCGCGCGAGGGCCTCGCGGCGGCCCGCCGCATCGCGCACCTGACCTACCGCGGTGAGCAGGAAATCGACGAGCGCTTCGGAGTCCAAGCCCAACGCGGCGAGAACCCGCTTGGCTCATACCGCGAGCCCAACCAGCGCTTCGCCGTGAATTCCTACTTGGATTACCAGGGCGACAAGCTCACCGAGCGTTTCGACGCCGGCTCCTACGTGACGCTGACTGAGGCGCTGAACCGGCACGACGTCGGGCGCGGGCGCGGCGGCCTCAACAAGGCGCTGGCTTCCTCGACCGTGCCCACCATGGTCGTGGGCGTGGACACGGACATTCTTTACCCGTACCACCAGCAGGAACACATCTCCCGCAATATCGGCAATCTGCTGGCCATGGCCAAGGTGGTCTCCCCCATCGGCCACGATGCCTTCCTGGCTGAGTCGCGCCAGATGGACCGCATCCTGCGAAACTTCCTGGCGCTCTCCGCGCCGGACGGCCTGGATTTGGGTCCGATGTATGTGGGCGACGAGTACTACATCTAAGAACCCAGCGAATCCACGGACACCGCCAGGAACGTCATCAACGCTCCCAGGCAGGCTGTGTAGGTGGCGTCGAAACGCCGCGAGCGCACAGCGAGAACGCCGACGATGCGTGAGTCGCATGTCAGACGCACCAGCGACAGCCACAACAGCGACGCCCCCAGAATCACGGTGGCGCGGCGCCAGTGTGCAGAAATGGCAAAGACCGCAGACAGCGCAACGCCCGCGACGAAGAGCCCCACGGCAACCCACTGCACGCCGGCCGGCAAGCGCGAAGGCCGCAGCTTAACGTCGTGGGGGTTATCCAGGTTGAGATCCTTCGCCCGGTGGGCACCCCCTTTTTCGGAGGCCATTTAAGCCAGGCCCGCCAGCTTTTCTGCGCGCTCCACGATGTTGGACACCAGGAAGGCACGGGTCAGCGGGCCGACGCCGCCTGGGTTCGGGGACACGTAGCCGGCTTTATCCCACACGTCGGGCGCGACGTCGCCAGCCAGCTTGCCATCCACGCGGGAGACTCCCACGTCGAGGACCGCAGCGCCTTCCTTGACCATGTCCGCGGTGAGCATGTGAGCATTGCCCGCAGCCGCGATGATGACGTCAGCGGCCTTGGTCTCAGCAGCCAAGTCCTTGGTGCCGGTGTGGCACAAGGTCACGGTGGCATTCTCGCTGCGGCGGGTAAGCATGAGGCCAATCGGGCGACCCACGGTCACGCCACGGCCAATAACCACAACCTTGGCGCCATCGAGCTCCACTCCGAAGCGACGCAGGAGATGGATGCAGCCGTTCGGAGTACACGGCAGCGGAGCCTCCTCGTTGAGAACCAGCTTGCCCAAGTTGACTGGGTGAAGGCCGTCGGCGTCCTTCTCCGGATCAATCTTGGCCAAAATCTTGTTCTCATCCAGGTGCTTCGGCAACGGCAGCTGCACGATGTAGCCGGTGCAGGCGTCATCGTTGTTGAGTTCGTCGATGACCTTCTCCAGCTCTTCCTGGGTGATATCTCCTGGCAGGTCCTTGCGGATAGAGTTGATGCCCAGCTGCTCGCAGTCGCGGTGCTTCATCTTCACGTAAGCGTGGGAGCCTGGATCGTCACCGACCAGCACGGTGGCCAGGCCAGGCTGGATGCCCTTGGCCTGCAGGGCGGAAACGCGAGCCTTCAGGTCCTCGAAGATCTCGTCGCGGTACAAATTGCCATCTAGTTTGGTAGCGCTCATGCAGTCCATCCTAGACTGAGCACTATGAGCCAGCTGCACATCGTCTTTGATAATCCCGTGATTCCCACCAACACCGGCAACGCCATCCGCACCGCTGCCGTCACGGGTGCCTCCCTGCATCTCATCGAGCCGCTGGGTTTCAACTTCGACGATAAGCACCTCAAACGCGCTGGCCTGGATTACCACGACCTCGCAGATCTGCAGATCCACAAGGACTTTGACGCCTGCATGGCTGCCCTACCTGGTGCGCGCGTCTTCGCATTCACCACGCACACCGACAAGTGGTTCACCGACGTCGAGTTCCAAGAAGGCGACGTCCTCCTCTTCGGCACCGAGCCCACTGGCCTGCCACCGGAGCACGTCAATCACCCACGCATCACCGAGCAGGTTCGCATCCCCATGGTCCCGGCGCGCCGCTCGATGAACCTGTCCAACGCGGCCTCCACCGCCGTGTACGAGGCCTGGCGCCAACTGGGTTTCAAGGGCGCGGTCTAGTCTCACCGATCTCATCACGGCAATTGAGGCTGCCGCGCACAACGTGCTCGGTTTTGCGCAGGCAGGCATGGAGTTGGCGCAGCGCCCTGTGGTGCCTCTGCTTGTCGACGTCGTTAAGCGGAATTGCTCCCTTTGAGCAGAAGCTGCGCCAGATCGGCAGCTGGGAAAACGCACTGGGATAAAGTTCACAAAGTGTGGCCAACCTAATATTCGGCAAGGGTAACTTTATAAGTGATTCGAAAGGACTCTTTGTCATGTTGCCTTTGCGTTTGAGCTCAGGCGAGTCGACCACTCACTCATCGGCTTACTCCCTGCCTGTTGGCTGCACTGTTACCCTCCGCCCCGAATGCCTCGACTGTGTGCAGAACCCAGCGATGGCGCGTCGCTTGTGCGAGCTCGGGATCCGGCCGGGCGCGTGCCTGACTCTGGGCGCGCACGTGGCGGGCGGGACACGCATCGTAACTGTTGATACCTGCCGCTACGCCATCGACCGGCAGACGTTGCAATCCATCGGGGTCTAGTAATGAGCTCCACTTCCCCTAGCTGCCACGGAAATCCTGGCGGGGCGCTGGCTCCCGCGGGCGCAGCCATCATCGCGATGGTGGGCGCTCCCAACTCCGGCAAGTCCACGCTTTTCAACGCGCTGACCGGCGCCAAGGTGCAGACCGGCAACTGGCCGGGTACCTCGGTGGAGGTCAGCCGCGGCGCCTGGAACATTGCGCATTCGTGTTGCCCGGCCGAGGTTGCCGATCTCATTGACTTCCCCGGCACCTACTCGCTGGATCCGCTCAGCCCGGATGAGGCGCTGACCCCGCGCCATGCTTTACGACGCCGCCCCTGCCGAGCGCCCCGATCGCGTCATCGTGGTGGTCGACGCGACTGCGGTTGCGCGCGGGCTCAACTTGGCTTTCCAGCTCGCGGAGCTTCCCTGCCGGCTCAGCATCGCGCTGACCAAGCTGGACGTAGCACAAGACCAGGGCTTGCGGGTCGATGCCGATGCGCTCGCGAGGGCCACGGGAATCCCGGTCGTCTGCGTTGATGGCCGCCGGCGGGAAGGCCTGGAACGCCTGCGTGAGACGGTGCAGGTTTCCCTTACTGAGGAGCCACAGGTCCGGCGCGAGGACGCCAGCATCGACGCCCGCTTTGCGGATCTCGACGCCGCTACCAAAGCAGCGGTGCACACCGAGTCGCAGCCGGTCACGCGTTCGCAGTGCCTAGATGCGGTAGCGCTGCACCCGGTAGCCGGCCCGTTGCTTTTCCTCGCGGTGATGTGGCTGGTCTTCCAGATAACCACCACGGTGGCCGCTCCTCTGCAGGACGGCTTGGAGGCGCTGGTCTCAGGACCCATCTCTGACGCAGCACGCCACCTTCTGAAGGCAGTCGGCCTTCACCATCCGCTGGTCGAGGGCCTTATAGTCGATGGCCTCATCGGCGGCGTCGGCATGGTGCTCACCTTCGCGCCGCTCATGGCCTTGATGTTCCTGTGCCTCGCCGTCCTTGAAGACTCTGGATACATGGCGCGTGCCGCGGTGGTCACCGACCGCCTCATGCGTGCCATTGGCCTTCCAGGCAAGGCGTTTATCCCCATCGTGGTGGGCTTTGGCTGTAACGTGCCGGCCATTGCGGCCACGCGTGTTCTGGGCTCGACCCGCCATCGCATCATGACTTCTTTACTCATCCCGTTCACGTCGTGCTCGGCGCGCCTCGTGGTCTTTGTGATGCTGGCGCAGACTTTCTTCCCAGCCCACGCCGGCAGCGTGGTCTTTGCCTTGTACGTGGTCTCCATCGCTCTGCTCGTGTTGGTGGGCTTAGCACTGCGCAAGACGCTATGGCGTGCGGTTCCCCAGGATCCCCTGGTCATCGACCTGCCCACCTACCAACTGCCCACGGTGCGCCTGGCGTTATCCGTGATGTGGACGCGCCTGAAGGGCTTCCTCCACACGGCGGGCGGCATCATCGTATCCACGGTCGTGGTCATCTGGTTGCTCATGGCCATCCCGGTGGGTGCCGCGACCACCGTCGATGGCGGCTACACCACCCCGGCCCCGCAGGAGTCTGCTTATGGCGCGGTCTCGCGCACCATCGCTCCGGTCTTCGCGCCGGCGGGCTTCGACTCTTGGTCGCTGGCCGGCCCACTGGTCACCGGTTTCGTGGCCAAGGAGGCACTCATCTCCACGTGGTCGCAGACCTACACGGTCAAAGACGTCACCGACGCCACCCCCGAGGAACAGGCCGCAAGCTCGCTCAGCAATCACGTGCGCGCCGACTTCGCGGCGGCCTCCGGCGGCCACACCAACGCGGCAGTGTGGGCCTACATGCTTTTCCTGCTGGCTTATACCCCCTGCGTGGCCACTCTGGCTGCGCAAAAGCGCGAAATCGGATGGCGTTGGACGCTCTTCGGCTTCGCAGTTCAGCTCACCACGGCGTGGGTCTTGGCTGTCGTGGTCTTCCAATTGTTGAGGTTGCTGTGAACTCCCCCATCGAAGCAGTCCGCTCAACCATCGCGGCAAGAATCACCACCCGCGCCGGAGTCGCCAAAGCCACGGGCTTAGAAATCGGCACGGTCAACCTGGTGATATCGCACCTTCTTGCCACCGGCGAGCTCAGTGCCGAAACGCTCAGCACCTGCCCCACCACGGCCTGCGGCTCCTGCGCAGCCTCCGCGCTGTGCGGCGCCCCGCGCAAGACCGGCGCCCCAGTGTTGCTTACTCTGCGTCGGCCGAGTCACCCGGCTCCGGCGAAAGCATCCTAGCCTCCTGCGCCATGCTCGGCAGCTGGCGCTTGCGCAGGCGCTCAAGGAGATCGGCGGCGTCGTCAAGCGCTAGCTGGCGTCCTGCCATCGCCACCGGCCCGCGGACCAAGTCGAAGTTGATGTTGCGCACGCCCAAAAGCTGGTTGAGCGGTCCCGCCTTGACCGTGAGCTCCTGGATGTGCGGGGTGCCCACGACCATCACCCGGCGCGCCAGGCGCCCGGCATGCACAACCGCCACCTCGGTGCCCACCAGCGTGACCGCCTGCTGACGCAAGTCCACAGGCGATGCCAACCAAGCCCTGCCCGGTGAAACGTACGTGGGGCGCGTGTGTCCCTCGGGGCGGGCAAATTCCTCAATCTGCGCGGCGTCGAGATCGGAGACCAGCTCCAAAAGCGCGAGTGCCTGGTCGCGCGTACCCACCGGCAGAATTCGCGTGGAACCCGACTGCTTGCCGCCGGCCTTCGCGCCATAGCCCGCGACGGAGACCTGAACCTCGTACCAGCCAAACATGCGCCACAGCAGCGGCTGCGTCACGCGCACCGCATGGATGCGGGAGCGGCGGATGGTCTGCCGGCGGCGATCGGCCAGGCCATATGCAATATTGAGCACCTCATCCTGCGCGTCATAGCGGGAGTTAAAGCGCCACGACGTATCAATGAGATTCCAGATGTTCGGCACAAATCCCACCACGATGGGCAGCGCCGCCGCGCGGAAGAAGGGCAAGATGACGAGGATCGTCATGACTACGAGGGCGATAAGCGTGGGCAGGCGCAGCGCCTCCGCCGCGAGGGTACGGCCCACGGGAATCTCCGGGATGAGGTCGTCACCGGCCGGGTCGGGTTCCACGGTTGCCGAGGCGTTTCCTGCTGCCGGGCGATGCACGTGCGCGAGCAGCTCTTGGCGCAGCTGCTCGGCTTCCGCCTTACGCAGGAAGGAGATCTCGATGACCGACGCAGTGCCGCCTGCGGTTTCCACGCGCACCGCCGCCAGACCAAAGATGCGCGCGATGACCGTCTCCACCACGTCCACGGCCTGAATGCGGTCATAGCGAGCAGAGCGGAAGGACGAGGAAATCACGCCGTGACGCAAGGAGACTTCATGCTCGTCGAGCTTGTAACCCAGCTTGCGCCACCAAATGGCCGATATGAACCAAATACCCAGGCACACCGCTACGAATACACCGATGGCGATGACTGTGCCCAATCCGATGTCGCTCCAGTGCCCGCCGCGCAGGTAGGTGGCGACGTCGGAAAGCATTTCTGCGTTGATGTTGACCACAAACAATGCCACCAGCGCCAGGATCAGCGACCAAAAGCGCAGCAACGGGGTCAGGCGGTGGACGCGGCGAAAACCTTCTGCGTCCACGGACGCGCGGTCCTTGCGCAGACGATGCCGGCCGCTCATAGTCCGCTCATCCGTTCGCGTGCCTTGACGGCAAGCCGCTCGCGCAACGCATCCGCGTCTTCTGCAACGAGACCCGCGATTCGCGCATCTGAGCTTGCCGACGCCGTGTGAATCTTCACGCGCTTCAATCCCAACGCCCGCTCGATGGGTCCGGCGGAAACGTCCACAAACTGGATGCGACCGAAGGGGACGATGGTCAGGCGGTACCACAGTTTGCCGCGGGTAATCACCAGCTCATCGTCGGTTTCCTTCCACCCCATGTTGCGCACCTGTGCGGGGATGAGCCAGAGCAAGTAGACGAACCACACTACCCAGGCTCCGGCGAACCAGTACCAAAATGAGCTGGCGAAGTACCCCGCAACCGCGAAAGCGATAGCAAAGACTGCCGACCAGCTCAGGTGGTGAATATAGCGAGCTGTGGTCAGCTTCCGGGAGACCGGATGCATGTCTGGGGAAAGCGCGGAGTGCATGCCGCCTATGCTAACAAAGCCCTCATACTCCTTGACAAAGTGTTGGGTTTATACAACACTTTGGTTTATGTCCCCAAAGAAAAAGCCGTCTTCCCCAATTTTCAATCGAGTTCGGTTGCTCCGGGTCGAGAGGGACATGTCGCGCGCCCAGCTTGCCGACGCCGTCGGGGTCAACCCCCAAAGCATCGGTGCTCTTGAGCGTGGCGATCACTCTCCCAGCCTCGACCTCGCGTTCAGCATCTGCGAAGTATTCGACCTCCCCGTCGAAGCCGTCTTCTCGCGCACCGAATTCCAGCCGCTATCCACCGAGATCTACCGAAAGGACTAGGCCATGACGTCCACCGCCACCAAAGCTCGCGTCACAAAGCGCAACCGCCTCATACGCCTCGCCGACGTCGGGCTTGCAATCATCGTCGTATCCATCCCGCTGCAGTTCTGGGACGATTTCACGTCCTTCATGCTGGCCTGCTTGGGTAGCTGTGTAACCGGCTTCGGCGTGTCCAAGCTGCGCAAGACTATCGACTCCGCCGACTTACCCACTATCGAACTCGACGAGTACATGCTGCAACTTCATGTAGAGGCCCGCGAAGATGGACTTAAGCTCGCCTTGTTTTCTTCCATGTTCATGTTCATGGCCTGCGGCGCTATTGCTCTCGGAACCCGGTTCGTCGACTCCATGGACGGAATCTTCGTGGCCAGCTTGTTCTTCAAGCTGATCATGCTGCAAATGCTGTGGGTTCCATTCACCGTGGCCAGGTCTCTGGCAGGCAAATTCAACCGCGCCGAACTCATTTCTAAGGATTAATCATGCCTATCCGCACCAAGTACTTCTATTCCAGCTTCGTCGGACTGCTCATTGCACTCGCCGCTATAGCAGTCAACCCCTTCTACAACGTCATTGCGATGTTCTTGTGGGCCGGCGGCCTTGCCTGGCTCGTCATCTGCCTGGGGCGCCTTCAAGTTCTAATCGGAAAAGACAATATGGACCCAGCCTTTGCAGACGAATATCAGCGCAGCCGCATCGATCGCGCGCGCAGCAACGTCTTCAAGTACACGTACTTCGCCCTCGGCAGTTTAATGGTGCTGATGCTCTGCCTGCCGTTGCTCGACCTAGTTGGACAAGACGTTCCATGGCCGGAAATCGTGCGCTGCCTAGGCATGCTGGCCGGCGTATTGATGTTCGGGGCATCGCTGACTCTGCTCGGCACGATCGCCCTTGGCATGGACGCCGACGATCGTGCCGAACTCGCAGATTCCTAAACCCCTTTTTTAGGTATCCTGCTCCCAGCCGTCGACAACTTCCTGCTTGGAGATGTACTCGCTGGCTTCGTAGTCATAAGGGATAGGCTCGCCCTCTTCGTCGGTACGCACGTACCACTCGGTGGCTTCCTCCGAGGTGGAGTCGAACTCCGCGCCGGTGGAGTACTCGGAGTTGCGCTCGGTTTGTTCGACCGATAGAGCAAAGTCGTCACCGTGCTCGCGAACGCCCTGCACCACGGCGTTGGCAAGCGCTTGCTCCTCAAAGTGGTAGCGAATAACCGCCGGGTCAAAAGACAAATCCCACCTCAACGCCACGGCCGATCTGCAAAGCACCAATGCCAAGCGACGCCGCGGTGCCGAACAGCGTCGCGATAATCGCCAAGCCATCGATACTGAGCGCAGGCACGGAATCCGCCTGCACTTAGAAAAGGCCAGGTAGAGCAGGAAGAAAAGCAGGCCCACTGCCAGCGTGGTAAAAATCCAGCGCGGGGTGAATGTTGTGCGGGTAGACAGTACCTTTCAGGATGCGCCGCGCTGTGCGGTTTCTTCGCTCTTCCATTCCCGTCCACGATAAACACACAACGAGTGTTTACGCGGCCTAACGGAAATCACGCGAGCCGCGGGAGAGCCACTCACCCATGGCAAGCGGCTCCAGCTTGTCTGCCACCACGTTGACCGCACCCGTGGCATTTTGCACGATGCCACGAATAACCAGCGCTTTAGACGTCCTGGCCACGGTCTTGTTGAGCTGCCACAGCCCCGGTGAGACCATCACGTTCATCAAGCCGGTCTCATCCTCCAAGCCCAAAAAGATGACGCCGGCGGCAGTCTGCGGACGCTGCCTATGCGTCACGATGCCCGCAATCCGCACCCGTGTACCGTCTGGAACCTGCCGCAGCTGCGCGGCGGTGCAGACATGGGCGTCGTTAAGCGCGGCGCGCACGAGCTCCATCGGCTGTTTGTCGTGGGTAACGCCAGTACTGGCGACGTCGGAAGCCATCAGCTCAAAAGCGCTCATGCCAGGCAGGCTCGGCGCAGAAATAGCCGAAAGCCCCGGCAACATGCCGGCACGCTCCGTCGCCGCAACGCCCGCCTGCCACAACGCCTGACGGCGCGAAAGCCCGAAACAATCCAACGCCCCCGCACCGGCCAATGCCTCCACGTGCTCCACGCTGAGATCCGCCCGCCTAGACAGATCCGCGATGTCTTGAAACGGTGCCTGCGCGCATGCATCCTCGATACGCTGCGCAGCCTTCTCCCCCAACCCTTTGATGAGGTTAAGGCCCAGCCGGATCGCCACCTCGCCGCCGTCTTGGACCACCGCACGCGCCTGACACCCCGAAGCGTTCACGTCCAGCGGAAGAACTGCCACGCCGTGCCGCCGCGCATCCTGAATGAGCGATTGCGGCGAATAAAAGCCCATCGGCTGCGCCCGCAGCAGGCCCACACAAAACTGCGCCGGATAGTGATACTTCATCCACGCCGAGAAATACACCAGTGACGCAAAAGACTGCGAGTGCGACTCTGGGAAACCGTACGCGGCAAAGGCCACGATCTTGTTCCACAGCTTGTCCGCAGTCTCGCCCACAATCCCATTGGTCTGCGCCAGCCCGTCGTAGAAGCGCTGCCGAATCGCCGCCATCCGCGCAGGCGAGCGCTTCGAGCCCATCGCACGCCGCAGATCGTCGGCCTCCGCGCCGGAAAAGCCCGCGGCGTCGACGGCAATCTGCATCAGCTGTTCCTGAAACAGCGGAATGCCCAGCGTCTTGCCCAGGGACTTCTCCAGCACTGGGTGGTCATAGGTCACCGCCTCCTTACCGTCGCGCCGGCGCAGATAAGGATGTACCGAACCGCCCTGAATCGGGCCGGGACGAATGAGCGCAACCTCCACCACCAGGTCGAAGAACTTCCGCGGCTTCAAACGCGGCAGCGTGGACAGCTGCGCGCGCGACTCCACCTGGAACACCCCCACCGCATCGGCGCGGCACAGCATGTCGTAGACCTCTTTTTCCGCCAGGTCCAGCTCCCACAGATTCACCTTGTGCCCAGTGGTCTCCTCCACCAAGTCCTGCATGTGGTGCAGCGCCTCGAGCATGCCCAGCCCCAGTAGATCGAACTTCACCAGCCCGGCCGCCGCGCAATCATCCTTGTCCCACTGCAACACCGAACGCTTTTCCATCCGTGCCCACTCCATCGGCACCACATCCGCGATGGGGCGGTCGCACAACACCATGCCGCCCGAGTGAATGCCCAGATGGCGCGGTTGCCCGAGGAATTGTTCCGCCAGCTTGACGACGTCCCCCGGCGGCTCCGAAAGCCCCTTCGACCAGGAATCCGCGGAGCCCTGTGGGTAGCCGAGGGCACGAGCGGCGTCGCGAGTCGCGCCCTTGCGGCGATACGTGATGACGTTGGCCACCTGCGCAGCCCGCTCACGCCCATGCTTTTCGTAGACGTACTGGATAACCTCCTCGCGGCGACCGGACTCGATGTCGATATCGATGTCCGGCGGACCGTCGCGGTCAGGAGAAAGAAAACGCTCAAAAAGAAGGCCCGCGGAAATCGGTTCCGCGTTGGTAATACCCAAAGCAAAACACACCGCAGAGTTCGCCGCCGAGCCGCGGCCCTGGCACAGGATGTTGGAGCGCTTACAGAAATCCACTAGGTCGCACACGATGAGGAAGTAGCCGGGGAATGTCAGCTGTTCGATAACCCCTAGCTCATAGGCGATCTGCTTCCATGCCCGCTGCTGCACGTCAGCGGGCCGGGAGGCATAACGCTCCTCGGCGCGCACCCAGGTCAGGTGTTCCAGCCAGGTCATCTCCGTGTACCCGTCGGGCACCTCGAAGTCCGGCAGGTTGGGCGCCAACGCGTCCCAGGTAAAACTGCATTCGTTTAAAACAGCGACCGTCTCCGCGATAAGCTCCGGCCGGTCCGGGAAAAGCTGCGCCATCTGCTCACCCGAGCGCAGCCAGCCGGCGCCCATGGGGTGGGCGTCGGGAGCCGCCTGCTCGAGGGACTGCCGCCTGGCCAACGCCTGCTTGGCACCAGCCAGCCTGGCCTGCTGCCGGGTGGCCGCTGCGGGTCGAGCGGTTGCGATGGCCCGGAGGCCGTTGTATCGATCGAGCGCAGCATAGTGATCCGCGTCCTCAGGAGTCATAGTGCACGCATATTCGAGGACTATGCTGTCTATTTTTATTCTTTCGAGCAAGTGGTCGATTTTATCCAGCCACTCCCACCCCACCAGAAAAAGGCAATGATCCTGGAGCCGCTCAGCAATCTCCCCCAAGGGCGGGTACGCCACTTCATCCTTTACCCCCGCATCCATACGGGCCTGTGCGATCAAACGTGAAAGCCGGCGGTACCCCTCGGGTGTGCGAGCAAGGACGGTCAGGGGGGCGTCGGAAAGCGAAAGCTCCGCACCGAACACCGCAGGTAGCCCCACTCTGGCTGCGGCCTCAGCGAATTTCATGAGGCCGTAGAATCCGTCCTTGTCCACCAGCGCAAGGCCACACAGGCCCAGCTCCACCGCCCGCGCCACCAGCTCCTCTGGTTCCGAAGCGCCGTCCAAAAAGCTATAGGACGACACGGCATGCAGCTCCGCAAACGCCACTGACGACGCCCCGTGCTCCGGCGAATCCACAGGGGAACCCACATGATCCACGGGCACGGGAGTGGGCGTAGGACGTCCAGAAAGAATCCTTTCCACCCGTGACCAGGGTAGCGCCGCCCCACCGTTGAACCTCATGGAAAAACAATATGATCGAAATTATGTTCTAGTCAATTTACGTGCACGCTACATCCAATATAGACAAAGCGGTTCAATCCCTGTTAGGTTTCTTTCATTCAAATCTATTTCAATCGAAGGGATTCCTCCTATCATGCGTATCCGTCGCGTTCTTGCAGCTTCCTCCGCAGCAGTTATCGCAGCCACCAGCCTCGTGGCTTGCTCCTCCGATTCCTCCGACTCCGCTTCCGGCGAGTCTGACGGCCCAATCGTCATCGGCACTACCGACGCCGCCAAGAAGGCATGGTCTGCTTTCGAGGACGAGGCTGAGAAGCAGGGTCTCGAGATCGAGGTCAAGAACTTCTCCGACTACAACACCCCGAACCAGGCCCTGAACCAGGGCGAGCTGGACACCAACAACTTCCAGCACCTGAAGTTCCTTGCTGAGTTCAACAAGGGCAACGGCACCGACCTCGTTCCGATCGTCGCAACCGAGATCGTTCCGCTGGCTCTGTTCTGGAAGGACCACAAATCCCTCGACGGCATCGAGGGCCAGGAAGTCGCCATCCCGAACGACTCCACCAACCAGGGCCGCGCCATCAACGTGCTGGTCCAGGCCAAGCTCGTCACACTGAAGAAGGAAGGCCTCATCACCCCGGGTCTGCCGGACATCGACGAGGCTAAGTCCAAGGTCAAGGTTGTGCCTGTCGACGCCGCCCAGACCCCAACCGCTTACGGCGAGGGCAAGCCGGCCATCATCAACAACTCCTTCCTCGACCGCGCAGGTATCGACCCGACCACCTCCGTGTTCCAGGATGACCCGAACTCCCCAGAAGCTGAGCCTTACATCAACGCATTCGTCGTTCGCACTGAGGATGCTAACAACGAGCAGATCAAGAAGGTCGCTGAAATCTGGCACACCAAGGCTGTCCAGGACGCAGTTGCTGAGGACTCCAAGGGCACCTCCGTTCCCGTTGAGAAGTCCGCAGAAGAGCTGAAAGAAATCCTCGACCGCCTGGAAAAGACCACTTCCAAGTAGCCATCTCAGCCTTCCCCGGAACACCACAGCGTGTCCGGGGTTTCGGCCGTCAACCGTCACATCGATTTGAAGGAAACACCTCACGTGACACAGCAATCAGGGGCCAAGCAAGGTACCCGCATTGAGTTTCGAAACATCACCAAAGTTTTCAAGAACAAGAAGACCGAAACAAAGGCGCTTGACAGCGTTTCCCTGACCGTCGAGCCCGGCGAGATCGTCGGCATCATCGGTTTCTCCGGCGCCGGTAAGTCCACGTTGGTCCGCATGATCAACGGCCTGGACAAGCCGACCTCCGGCCAGCTGCTGCTAGACGGCACCGACATCGTGGGCATGCCAGAGCCCACGCTGCGCGGCATTCGCCGCAACATCGGCATGATCTTCCAGCAGTTCAACCTGATGTCTTCGCGTACCGCTGCGGGCAACATTGAGTACCCACTGCGTCTGGCAGGTGTTCCAAAGGAGGAGCGCAAGCGCCGCGTCGAGGAGCTCCTGCAGTTCGTCGGCCTGGGCGACAAGGGCTCGAACTACCCGGAGCAGCTCTCCGGCGGTCAGAAGCAGCGCGTGGGCATCGCTCGTGCGCTGGCTACCAACCCGTCCCTGCTGCTTGCCGACGAAGCCACCTCCGCGCTCGACCCCACCACCACCCACGAGGTGCTGGAACTGCTGCGTAAGGTCAACCGCGACCTTGGCATCACCATCGTCGTGATTACCCACGAGATGGAGGTCGTCCGCTCCATCGCCGACAAGGTCGCCGTGATGGAAAACGGCCGCATCATCGAGGCCGGTAGCGTATACGAGGTCTTCTCCAACCCGCGCACCGAGGTCGCGTCCAAGTTCGTGGCAACCTCCCTGCGCAATACCCCGGACCTCGTCGAGGCAGATGACCTGCTCGCGCATGAGGGCCGCTTGTTCACCATCAATCTGACCGAGAACTCCGGCTTCTTCGCCGCTTCTGCTCGCCTGGCCGAACAAGGCGTATCTATTGCGGTCGTTCACGGCGGCATTACGACGCTGCAGAAGCACTCCTTCGGCAAGCTGACGGTCCGCCTCAACGGCAACCCGGCCGCCATCGAGGAGTTCTACAACACCTTGCAACAGACCACCGAGATTGAGGAGATTTCCCGATGAACGTGACCTACCAAGCTGCCGCTGACTGGGATCGCTTGGGCGATACCCTCGTCGAGGCCGTCCAAGACACCCTCATCATGGTCTCAACGACCCTGGTGGTCGCAGGCCTCCTCGGCCTCGTGCTGGGCGTGCTGCTCTTTACCACCCGCCCGGGTGGCATCCTGCAGAACAAGGTTGTCTACTTCATCATCAACATCCTGGTGAACTTCGTCCGCCCGATTCCGTTCATCATCCTGCTGGCCTTCGCGCAGCCGCTAACCGTGGCGGTCCTTGGCGGTTCCATCGGCCGCGAGCCGGCGACCTTCGTCATGATCATCGCAGCCACCTTCGCCGTGGCCCGCATCGTGGAGCAAAACCTCGTGGCCATCGACCCGGGTGTCATCGAGGCCGCCCGCGCGATGGGCGCTTCCCCGTGGAAGATCATCACCTCGGTCATCATCCCGGAGGCTCTCGGCCCGCTGGTTCTGGGCTACACCTTCCTGTTCATCGGCATCGTCGACATGTCCGCGATGGCCGGCTACGTCGGAGGCGGCGGCTTGGGTGACTTTGCCATCGTCTACGGCTACCGCGCCTTCGAGTGGGAAGTCACCGTGGTGGCAACGCTCATCATCATCGTGCTGGTCCAGGCCGCACAGTTCTTCGGCAACTGGCTCTCGGCCAAGATTATGCGCCGCTAACGTTCTCCGCGTGCACACCCACTGCGTGCCACGCCTTCGAGGTCTTCGGTTCGTCCCCACACGAGGAGACGACGCCGGAGACCTCTTTTTCTTGCAATTCCACCCGCCACTCACGGCCGTCGGCGTGGCGCACGTGGGCGTCGTCAGCGCGCAGCTGTCCAAAACGCACGCGCTCCCCTGCCTCGATCAACCCACGCGCCACGGCCAGCTCTGCCACCTGCCCGCGCGGTCCGTACAAACCGCAGCCGCGGTTGCCCGGGTAGAAGTACTCGCCGCGCTGCGCAGCGCGCACCAGTTCACGGGCTGCCTCAATGTTGAGACGCCCAAAGGAATAGCCCCACGGCATCAGCAGAATCGACGGCGCAAAACGGTGCCCCTTCGTGTGCGAAGTCTCCCATACGACGTCTGGGAATTCGGCGGCCAGTTCCGCCGCCAGCGCGCGCCCTTTCACGGCGCAGCACACGTCACGGCGTCCATGGGTGCAGATGAGCACGAGCGGATGCTTTGCGACGTCGCCAAGCGGCGCCCCCAAATCCAGCCCCAGGATGTCCGCGGGTCCATCGAGGAGATACTCCTTGTATACGCCCTGTTCCGCCCACACCACGTAGCAGCGGTGCTGGCCGTTGATGACGCGGCCTTCCTTTCCGGGCTTGCGGATGAGCTGCAGCCCGGCGACGCCTTTGAGCTTGGCTTTGAGCTGCGCGGTGAGCTCGGGGCCGAAGGTTCCACCGTCAAGGATGTCGCGGGACCATCCGTTGGGCCATTCGAAGAGCACAAAGACGCTTTCCTTCTTCGCCGTGCCGGGGAGGGGCTCAACTTGTACGTCAGAGCAAAAAGTCATGAAGAACAGCTTACCTGTCCCATGCACCACACCAATCACAACAATGCGGTTACGATGTTCATTCTGTTCCCTCAATGGCTATGCATTTGAACGGGTTAGGCAATACTCTGTTTTTATGCCGAAAACATCCTCACTCGCGCCTGTGCTCGCCGCGCTCACCCTCGGCGCGGTTGCCTTGGCCGCGTGCTCTAGCGTTTCCGAGAATGCGGCCGCACCCACCTCTACCTTTGCCGCCACCTTGTCCGGCGATGTCAACCAAACCTCCGCGCCCGCCGGCATCACCCCGCTCGGAGAGACCAACATGGAGCGCAAAACCGAACGCCCCCAAGCTCCGTCCAAGCTCGTTGTCACGGACGTCCGCGTGGGCAAGCACGACGGCTTCGAGCGCGTTGTCTTTGAATTCACTGGCGACGGCTCCCCCGGCTGGTTCATCGACTACGACGACAAACCAACCCAGCAGGGCTCCGGTAACCCCATCACGTACAAGGGCTCTACCGCGCTGAACGTCAACATCGACGGCACGGTCTACCCCTTCGAGATGGACATGCCGGATCCGCACATCGGAACTACGGAGGGTACGAGCGAATCCGGCGGTTTCATCACGCAGGTGGTCAGCTCAGGCACGTTTGAGGGCCGCTCCCAGTTTGTCGTTGGTATGAACACGCGCCACCCGTACTCCGTGCAGGTGCTGCGCGGCCCGACCCGCTTGGTCATCGATGTCCTCGCAGCGACCTAATCTCGCTCAGCAGTAGGAGGCTTCTACGCTCCACCTGCCGGCCGCCCACACCAGCAGCCACGCGCGCTGCCCTTTATCGCCCTGCCCCACCACTTGGAGCCGGGCGATTCTTTGTTCTTTCTCTCCCCACCACAACGTATCTACCGGCCAGGGTCCTGCCCAGCCAATCACCCGATAGCGTTTTTGCCCCCAGCCCAGCGCCACGGGAGCTGAGCTCAGCAGCGCTTCGGCGGTGACGTAGACGTCGTGGGAGGAGGCGTCGATAAGCCGAATGCGTGCAGCCGGATGCGCCAGGCTCGCTGGCAGCGGCGAGGGAATCCGCCCCGGCCAACTACCCTCCGGCGCGGGATCGTGCTGCTCACCGTAGGGAACATACGCGATGCGCTCGGCCACTCCGCGCCCGCCTGCTCCCCGCGGCTGCAACACGCGATCCACACCCAACTGCGACTGCACGCGTGCGATAACACGCTTAGCCTGTTCATCGCTTTTTGCGTGCCCCCATAGCCCAGCGCTTGCAGGGGCCGCGACCTCCACCGGCTCCAGCGCCAGCTTGGACACCCCGCCGCCGTCGGATGCGCGGGCCGAGCTCAGCCAACCGTCGAGCTGCCAGCGCACACGATCCGCCGTGGCATTTTCGCTCAGCGCCTCCTGCGTGCGCCAGATTCGCTCCAGCCGCTCGCCGCCCACGAACTCCGCCACGACCCGCAACCGCAGACACACCTGCCCTGCTTCCTTCAGCACGCCATGCAACCGCGCCGCCAACTGCCTCGCCGCGAAGGCTGCCGCGTCCACGCGCTCCAACGGCTCCTCGAAGACCATCTCCACAGCAAGATCCGGCCGCGCCAGCTCCGGCGCCACTCGCCTATCCGGGGCCGCACTGGCCACCGCATGACAACGCCTGCCAGCCTCGCCAAAGCGCGTAGTGACCTGCCGCAACGGCAGCTGCGCGAGCTCACCTAGGCTGCGCACGCCCAACTTCGCCAGCTGACTCACCAACTCCTCAGGGCAGGCCAACGACGTCTCCGCTGCGAGCACGGCCACCGGCTGCTGCGCCAAAAACTCCCGCGAGCCACCCACCGGGACCACGGTGCCCAGCCCCTGATGCCGTGCTGCGATGAGCGCCGTAGCAATCTCATCAGCCACCCCGATGGTGGCGTCGAGGCCGGCGCGGGAGGCGGCGTCGACAAGCATGTGCATCGCCACGCCCTCGCCACCATGGAAACGCCCGGCAGCGGCCGCATCCACGATGACTAGCCCCGGGCGCAGGACCTCAATGGATGACGCCACAGCGTCGAGACCTGCAGCGATCTCCGCGAACACCGCGCCGTCCCGGTCCGCGTTAAACTCTTCCACCCGCAACTCCGGCAACACCGCCTGGGCCTGCCGCAGACGCATCCCCCGCCGCACCCCAGCCCGGCGTGCGGGCGCATCGCAGACCACGACCTTATGCTGCGCCACGATAGCCGTGCCCTGCTGCGATCTTGACTGCCCTCCTGCACCGTCGAGAACACGCAGCGCCTGGACCGGCCAATCCGGAAACCACAACGCCGCGACCCTCATACCGCCTCCAAACGACGCCTCTGGCCGCACGTCATCGTGCCTTGCTTGGCACGCACACCTTTAGCCTCCACGCGCACGGCTATATCGACGCCGTTGATTCGCCCACTTCCGCGCCCCAGCCCGCGGAAGGTGGTGACTTCCGCATCGATTTCCGTGGCAGTTCCCGGCAGGCGCACGCCCACCGTCAGCACTGCCGCCTGCCCGCCACGGATCTTCGCCAGAACGGGCCGCGCTTTCGACGGCGTGACTTCCCCAACCCCGCGGTGAATGACGACATCGAGCCCCTCCGCCAACACTCCAGTCACGGCCCAGGGATCAGCCCCTGGATCGGGTACCACAATCACCCGCGAAAGGTCCCCCTTATCGGCCACTTGTGCGAGAGACAGTTCCGGCCATCCAACGATGCCGACGTGTCCGCCCTGCGCGCTAACATGGGAGACAATCTCCACGATGAGCGAGGGACAATCAGCACAGCGCACAACCTGCCGGCGAGCTAACCCTCCGCCCGGAAGCAGCTTGGCCAGTGCAGAAGGTGCCTCAACCAGCTCTACTTCCGGCTGGACTTGAGGTGCGATAGCAGGGCTTTCCAGCTTCCGCATCTCGGCGCGCAAAGCGGCAATACGGTCCGCGCGGCTCAACGCCGAGCTACCGTTAACCATATCTGCTATGCGAACGCCTGTTTGATTCATTCCCCTATTATGAACCCTGCCCCGGACACACGCAATTACGTTTTCGAATGGTAGCGTTGACCGGCATGAACGCCCATCTCAGCGATATTCGCAAACTCAGCACTCCCATCCCCACCCCACACTGGGTTCGCCTGGGCGCATCTTTTCTCATCGGTGCAGCCGTGGCCGTCATGGTCAGCGATATCCACTTCGGCATCGCAATCGGCGCAGGCCTTATCTGTTTGATTGCCGCGTTCGCGCTTATTTTTCTCCATCCTTATAGGGCTGAGCTGCGCGCTTACGCGGACAAGAAAAATGTGACCATGCTGCCCAACATCGGGCAGCTCGTCCCTCTGATGTTCCTATGGCTCATCGTTATGCTGGCCCCGCTGTTTTCGCTTCCAGTCTGGGGCGTGGCCGTGACGTGGCTGGTCATCGCGGGCGCTGCCTTCTTCGTATTCCCCCACGTAGACGGCACCCGCAAACTCGCCTACGCCTAGGACTCAGTCCAAATCGTGGCTCGCCGCCCAGCGCGTGAGCTGGTGGCGATTGGATTGCTGCGTCTTGCGCAAGATATTCGACGCATGCGTCTCCACCGTCTTCACCGAGATAAAGAGACGCTCGCCGATTTCGCGATACGTGTAACCGCGTGCGAGCAGCCGCAGCACCTCGAGTTCGCGCCTGGTCAGCGCGTCGACTGCCGGGTCCACGGATTCGTCCGGCGCTCCGGGCTTCGACTCGGCCAGCGCGCCGGACGCGAACGCGTCAAGCACGAACCCCGCCAGGCGCGGCGAGAAATACGCATCCCCCTCATGCACCCGGCGCACGGCCGCTGCGAGTTCCGGACCCGAGATATTCTTCGTCACGTAGCCTCGCGCACCGGCGCGAATGAGCGCGATGACATCTTCTGCTGCATCTGAGACACTCAGCGCCAAGTACACCGGCCCTGGCGCCCCGCGCAGCACCGCCAGCCCGCCACCGTCCGGCATGTGCACGTCAAGCAGCACCACGTCCGGCTGCGACGCAGCAATCCCCGCCACCGCCTCGGCGACGGTACCCGCGTCACCTGCAACTTCGATATCGGCAGCCTGAGCGAGCTCCGCGCGCACGCCGGCACGGAAGACGGAGTGATCATCGACGAGGAAAACGGAAACCATGGCTACAAAGCTACCGTGAGCTCCACCTCGGTGCCCTGCCCCGGCGTCGATGTCACCTGCGCGGTGCCCCCGGCGTGTTCCATGCGCCCGCGGATAGAGTCGCGAATTCCGTGCCGGTCCCCGGCCACCGTGCTCGGGTCAAAGCCCGCGCCACGGTCGCGCACAAAAATGGACAGCTCGCCGGCTAAGTTTTCCGCATACACGTCCATCGTATCGACGCCCGCGTGCTTACCGGCGTTGACCATCGCCTCCCGCGCGGCCTGCACCGCGAGCTTCGTGGGCTCGGTAAGCTCGATATCTTCGCCCACCGTTACCGGCGCAATCCGCACTGGGAACAGGTCTTCGACCTCGCCACACGCCGCGGCCAGCGCGCCAAAGACCGTCGCCGGCGCTGCCGAGGGGGCGTCGAATAGCCAGGCGCGCAGCTCGCGTTCCTGCGATCGCGCGAGCCGCGCGACCTCCGCCGGATCCTCCGCGCGTTTTTGAATGAGCGCCAGGGTCTGCAGCACCGAATCATGCAGGCGCGCCGCCATGATCGCCTGGGCTTCCGATGCCGCTTTCTCCGCACCCTCATCCGCCACCTGGCGCCACAGCTTGAGCACGAGCGGCACCACGAGGGCGCCGAGACCGACAACGGTCAGCGCGACCGCCGCCAACGCCGGAATGAAGTCCGCGCCGCCGTCCCACCGCGCGATGGTAATGACCACGCCGGACAAGACGAGCACACTGCCCGCAGCAATGCTCAGCTTGCTCGTTATGTTCTCGAGCCCGCGGTCATAGGCCTGCCATGTCACGAGCGCGCCCGCGCCGACGATGACCAACGGCAGCAGCATGTTGGCTCCGCTGGCCAGCGCGCCGACGACCGCCGCCACGGCAATGAAGACAAGCAACCAGTTAGCCCGGAAGTCGAAGCGGGAGGCGGGCGCGGGGGTATCAGCAGGCTTGGTCGCAACCCATACCCCGGCGTAGAGGAACGCGCCGAGGCCGCCCAAGGCGCACAACACGGTCAAGGCCAGGCGTACGAACAACACGTCAACGCCCAGGTGCGCCGCCACCCCCGCGCCCACGCCCGCCACGACGCGGCCGTCCTGGGGACGTGCCAAGGTCGGGAACGCGGGCTGAGTCGCGCGCGACGCGTAGGGAGAACTCATGCCCTTAATCTTCGCACGGCTGCGCCCCGTGCGGATCGGGGTAAACCCTGAAGTTCAAAAATCAGGGAGTTCCCCGATGGTGGCTTACCTCGCAGTGCGTCACGATATAGGTATGAACACCGCGACTCTCAACCAGATGTGGGACACGCGCCCGCCCCGCATCCCGAGTAACCAGGGCGGCAATGCCATGATCGCCGGTGTCTGCGAAGGCATCGGCGTGCGCTACCAAATCGACCCAGTCCTCGTCCGCGTGGCTTTCGTTGTTACCGCGCTCGTCCTCGGCGGCGGCATCGCGCTCTACGCCCTGGCGTGGATGTGCATGCCGCTCTACGGCAAGGCCACCGCACCCGTCCAGGACCTCTTTGGCAAGGCCGACGGCCCGAAGTCCGAATCCAGCCTCGCCGTCGGGCTTATCATTCTCTTCGCCGCCACGGCCGGCTTCGGCCCACTATTCGGCGAGAAGCAAACCCTCTCCACCGTCGTCATCTTCATCCTCGCCGCCGTAGCCTGGTACGGACTGCACCAACGCCAACCCATCCCGCCCGCCGGCCTCCTCGCGGCGCCGGTCCCCGACGCCGCCCCGGGGCCCGATATGTCCGCCTTCACCCCCGTCGAGGGCTACCCGTTTCCGCCGGGGCGCACGACCCCACCGTCCTGGGATCCCCTGGGCACGGTGCCCGAGGCCTGGGACCTGCCAGACCCCGCGCCCGCCCCCGCACCCAAGAAGAAATCCCACGAGGGTCTCATCGCGACGGTCGCCGTGAGCGCCGCTGTCATCGTGGGCATCTCATTTATATGGGCAATGGCCGCGTCCGAAGACAACACGAAGAACCACGCGGGCTCGGTCACCTATACCGTGCGCGACGCCGCGGACCTGCCGGACACCTTTTCCAACGGCGTGGGATCCATGACCGTCGACCTGCGCGAGCTCACGCTCGATAAGCCCCGCACGCTCACCATCGATAACGGCGTGGGCAGCATCGATGTCTACCTTCCGGAGAATACGCCCATCGCGCTCGAATGCGACACCGGCATTGGTGAGAGCAACTGCGTTCCGCGCACCGATCCCGGCGCTAAGCTAACGTTAATTATCGATAACGGAATTGGCACTACTACTATTCACGAGTAATGAAAAAGAAGACTATCGCCCTCACCACCGCCGCCCTCGCCATCCTCGCTGCGGGCGGTGGCGGTGCCTACTACCTCACCTTCGGCCCCGACGGCGTGGTGCTCACCGCCGCCGATGTCACGACCGTCGCGGCGAAGGACATCACGCAGTCCGTGCCCGCAACGGGCACCATCGCCGCGGCGCGCGAGGTCTCGCTCGCCACGACGCAAACGGGTCCCATTGTCACGCTCGACGCGAAAGTCGGCCAACGGGTCAAAGCTAACCAGGAGCTCGCCTCGTTCGACACCTCCGCCGCCGAGCGCGAGTTGCACAGCCAACGCGCGTCCCAGGCTGCAGAGGAAATCACGGCCTTCAACCAGATCGAGGCCGCGCAGCTGGAACTGGCGCACTCCCAAGACGCGCTGGATCAGGGGCTCAACGGCGAGGTAAACGCCGCGCGTGCCTCCGTCGATACCGCGCAGCGCGCCTACGACGACGCCGCGCGGGCCGTCGCCGACTCCCGCGCTGCCTCCGATCCGTCGGTCGCCGAGGCCGCTGCCGCGGTCGACACGGCCCGCGCCGGGCTGCGCACCGCGAATAACGCATCGCTACAGGCCGCGCTCGCCACGCTCGGTGCTGCTGGCGAGGGCACCGCGGATGGCGCCACCATTGCCACGTCGCTGCTCGCCTCGGTCGAGGCGGATGACGCGGTCAGCGACGCCCAGAACCGGGTTGACCACGCCGAGGAGTCCTACGCCCACGCGCTCGAGGCCGTCGACCGCGAGGTGGGATCCAAGCAGCGCGCCGCCAACGCCGCCTACGCCCAGCTTTCCGACGCCCAGCTCGCCCAGCGCGCCGCAGAGCTCGGCGCCCAACAGCAAATCGCCACGCAATCCCAGGCCGTCAACCACGCCCTCAAGTCCGCCGCGGGCGCCCGCGTCGCCGCCGAGGAAGCCAATGCGAAACTCGAGTTCGACATCTCCGGTTCTCACCTCCTCTCGCCGCTCAGCGGCGTGATCACGTCCGTCACCGCGCAGCAAGGCCGCCCCGCCGAGGGGCCGCTGCTCGCGATCGCGGATGACTCGTCCCTCCTCGTCAAGGCAAAGGTCAAGGAAGCCGACATCGCGGATATCAAGGTCGGCGACCGCGTCACGTTCACCTCCCCCAGCCAGCCGCATAAGGAATACACGGGCACCGTGTCCTTCATCTCGCCCGTCTCCGCCGCGCCCGCCGAGGCCGCCGGCTCTGGGGCCTCCGCGCCGGCGGGGAACGGTACCGGCGCGGGTTCGGGGAAGGCCGAGTTCCCCATCGAAGTCCGCGTGGACGGCAACCGCGAGGGCCTGCGTCTAGGTTCCACGGCAAAGGTCAAGGTCGTCACGCACGAGGACAAAGACGCGCTGACAGTTCCGCTCAGCGCGCTCATCAACGGCGACAAAGCCGTGCTCGTCGTTTCCGACTCCGGCACCATCGAGCGCCGCGACGTGAAATTGGGCACCCGCACCGATTTCGAAGCCGCCGTCACCTCTGGCCTCCGCCGCGGCGACCGCGTGCTCACCCAGGGCGCGGCCCACGAAGGCGACGTCGGCCAGCAGGCATACCTGCCCGACGCAGCGAGCGGAGAGAAATGAGCCTCATCGACATGCGGGGCATCGTCAAGCGCTTTAACGAGGGCACCGACGCCGAAATCACCGTCCTGCCTGGCTGCGACTTCTCGATGGAACCTGGCGAGTTCGTCGCCGTCATCGGCCAGTCCGGCTCCGGCAAATCTACGCTCATGAACATCATAGGGCTGCTCGATCGCCCCACCGCGGGCACGTATTTCCTCGGCGGCGAGAACGTCTCCACCTACAACGATGACGCACTCGCCCGCCTGCGCGCGGACAAGCTCGGCTTCGTCTTCCAGAACTTCAACCTCATCGGCCGCATCACCGCGCTCGCCAACGTGGAGATGCCCATGGTTTACGCCGGTGTGCCCCGCCGCGAGCGCTCCCGCCGTGCCGCCGAGCTCCTCGACCTCGTCGGCATGTCCGAACGCGCCAGCCACCTGCCCAACGAACTCTCCGGCGGCCAGAAGCAACGCGTCGCCATCGCCCGCGCGCTCGCCAACAACCCGGAGGTCATCCTCGCCGACGAGCCCACCGGTGCCCTTGACTCCCAGACCGGCCGCCTCGTCATGGACCTCTTCCACGAGCTCAACCGCGAGCACGGCACCTCCATCGTGTTTATCACCCACAACCCGGAGCTTGCCGCTGAGTGCTCGCGCACCGTGACCATGACGGACGGGGTGCTGAAATGAATCTCACCGAATCTTTGCGCATGGCGCTGACTTCGCTGCGCACCAACAAGATGCGCTCGCTACTCACGCTGCTGGGCGTCATCATCGGCATTGCCGCCGTCATCGCGATCCTCACCCTCGGCTCCGCGCTCAAGGGCCAGTTCACCTCTGACCTCGACAAGGTCGGCGCCAATAACTTCCAGGTCCAGGTCAAGGAGCGCACCGACGAAGGCGAGACCGACTACAACGTCGAGTCCTCCGTCGACGACCCCGACTCCCTCCTCACCCCCGAACAGCTGGAGCAGGTTCGCACGGCACTGGCGCCCGACGTCGAGGGCGTCATCATCGGCGAATACGACACGTATCCAGGCGACCTGACGCCTGAAGGGGCATCGAAAAGCTCAGCGGTGATGGTGCAACCCACCAACCCGGACTACGTGACGGCCTCGCAGTTCACTGTCCGCACCGGCCGCGCACTCACGGACGACGACATCGCGGCCGACCGTGCCGTGACCATGCTCTCCACCGCGACCGCCACCGAGCTCTTCGGCGACGCCGACCCGGTGGGCCAGACACTGAATTTTGCCTCGCTCGACGGCACGGATCTCGAGCTCACCGTCATCGGCGTCTACGACAGCCCCGCCACCGGCGCGCTCATCGGTGGCGGCGGGCCCGAACACGCGCTCGTGCCCTACCCCCTCGCTGCCCAGCTTTCCGATGCCCCTTTAGCCGGCGAGGCCTTTTCCTCCGTGTCCATCCGGGCGGCGGCCGGCACAGACAAGGCCGCGCTCGGCGCGCGGCTCCAAGCGGCCTTCGACTCGATGTACGCCGACAACGAGGACTACCGCGTCGAGGTCACCGACTTCAGCAAGGACCTCGCGAGCCTCAACCAGCTGCTCACGGCGTTGTCCGCGGCGATTGCGGCAATCGGCGGGATCTCGCTGCTCGTCGGCGGCATCGGCGTTATGAACATCATGCTGATTACCGTCACGGAGCGCACCCGCGAGATTGGCGTGCGCAAGGCGCTCGGCGCGCGGCGGCGTGACATCCGCCTGCAGTTCGTGACGGAGGCCATCATCGTGTGTCTCATCGGTGGGCTCATCGGCGTGGTGCTCGGCTCTGTGGCGGGCATGATCGGCTCGTCGCTCATGGGCTACTTCGTGTTCCCACCGCTCGGCGCGATTGTGGTCTCGCTGCTCTTCGCACTCGCCATCGGGCTCTTCTTCGGCTACTACCCCGCCGGCAAGGCGGCAAAACTCGACCCGATTGAGGCGCTGCGCTACGAGTAGCTTGGCTGCATGATTCATTTCGGCAACGACTACAACCAGACCGCCCATCCCGCCGTCCTCGACGCACGCCGTCGAGCCCGCGATGGTCTATATCTCGCAACCCGCCGAATTCGGCACGGTGTAGTCGTCCAGTAACTTACATCAACCACGAGAGTAAACTTAAGTACCAGTATTGGACGGTATGGCGGGACACACCATTATAGTCTGGTGTTCCTACGCGCTCTTACAACCAAGGGTAATCCAAACTCGAACAGAAAAATGTTGAGTTTCATTACCATGGCTTAATGGATACAAGCCTTATTGGCACGACAACAGGAACTATCGAAGACGACGATAAAACTTACACTGCGACTGTTTGGAGAAGCATGCAAGGTTTAATAGGTAGAACTTCAAATAGCAGCAACCAGGCTAAAGTTCTTGTGCTCTTTGCGCGTACGGAAGCTACGTATGCCGAAGAATTTGTCGGAATCGCTTTAACCAAAGAGCAGGAGAGTGCCATGGCCGAGCATGTTGATTCTCCAAGAATAACCTGTTGGACTGAAGAAGTTCCCCTTCAAGGCTGGGAAGGAAAACTAAACAAGTCTCGTTTCCCGAAACTTGTCTATCTCGTTTTTAGAGAAGGGTATGCGCAACATTCCTCCGTGCGCTACCAGGAAATGAGCCCAGAAATATTGGCTGCATTTACCACGCGTGAAGCAGCTCAGACTGATGTCGTTTCTCGGCAGAAAAAGGAACCTTCATTCTTACCGAGTAAATTTCATATATGGGAAGTCGAATTCGGGTTTTTGACCGAAAAATTCCGTGGCCAAGGTCCAGAAATCCCCATGTACTGAGCAGTACTTCTCGTCGGTTTTAAATTCTGTTGCAAGGAGAACGTAGGCATCTATTTCGCTGCAAAATGGCGGAATAGGCTCAATGAATTCCCATATCGAAATTGGGTTATCCGCAGTTTTAGGGATATGTCTCGTCGCCCCTTAGCTCAAGCAGAAGACCACTGCCGAGGAGCGTGTCAAGTTGTTTGTGTGTAGGGCTCTGATCGCAGCGTGATGCGGGCATCGATGCCGTTTTCTGGAGTTCCAAAAGCGAGGCCCTCTTCACCGACAGCCTCTACGAGTCGAGCATGGCTCACACCAACGAGCAGGCCGCCCGCATCGCCTCCGCCGGCATTCAGATACTCTTCGACTCGCCTACCAACCAGCAATTCGCACTCCTCACGCCTGATCAGGAGGCCGCGCTGTCCGAGAACTACGTCTGCCAGTTCTTCGAGGAACACGAAGGCCTGCACGCGGTGCGTTTCTGCACGTCCTGGTCCACGCGCGACGAGGACGTCGACGCGCTCTGTGCCTCCATCGCCCAACTCTAGGTCTACCCCTGTTCGAATACCCCTGTTCGACTAATACATTGGACAATCGGTTGCAGGCTTTCCGATGCCTCTTTATCCTCCGTGGCATGACCGTCTCCATCTTCGATGCTCTTGCTCTCGGCGTCGATTCTCTCAAGGAAGCCGCTGGCCTCACCGTGGCTGAACTCCGCGACCGCGGCCTAACACTCGCCGACGCCAAGTTCATCCACCCCTTGGCCGCCGTCTACTGGCGCACTAAGCCCAAAGGCATCGCCGAGGCCCGCAAGGCCGCCCGCGCTGCCGGCCATTCCCTGCGCGTGCTCGCCCGCATCGAGGTGCTCGCCGCGCGCTGCGACGACCCCAACGCCGCCCGCGTGACC